>CAIWRE010000245.1 GCA_903914985.1 uncultured beta proteobacterium
AAAGTCGGCTTTCAATGGTGCCAAGAGTGCTTCCACATCGCCCTTCACATCGAAGTAGTCCACGCCCTGCTCTTTGCGTCCCCATTGGAGCGTGTCCGCCGCACCACAGGCCAAACCGGCCACTCGCATGGGATGGTCAAAGCCTTGCTCGGTGCTGTCGGTGTTCTGAACTGCAGCGTCACGCAAGAACACACGTCCCAGTTCGAACACGCGAACACGGGGTGCCTTGCGGGCTTGGTTAAATTTCAGCACCTGGACCAGCGAGGCAATGAGGGTGGAGCGCATCACGCTCATCTGGCTGGCGATCGGGTTGAGCAATTTGATGGGGTTCGCATTGCCGGCAAGCTCATGCTCCCAGCGCTCTTCCACAAAGCTGAAGTTGATCGTCTCCTGGTAGCCCATGGCCGCCAGCGCGCGGCGCACCGCAAAGGGGCTGCGCTGCGACTCGGGGCGCAACTTGGCGGTGATCGGGCCCAGGGGCGGCGTGTGCGGCAAGGTGTCGTAGCCGACCATGCGCGCAACTTCTTCAATCAGGTCTTCTTCAATCTGCAGATCAAAGCGATAGGACGGCGGCACCACGGTGATCACGCCGTCAGCTTGAGTGGTCTCCAAGCCCAGACGCTGCAAGGCGTCCACACATTGCGCTTGCGTCAGGGGCATACCAATGATTTTGGCCGCGCGGGCTACGCGCAACTGCACCGGCGTGCGCGCTGGCATGGCGGGCTGCTGGTCGTCCACCGGCCCGCAAGTGGTCGCGGGCGTGCCGCAAATCTCAATCATCAGTTGCGTCAGGCGTTCAATGTGCTCAACCGTGGACGCGGGGTCCACGCCCCGCTCAAAGCGGTGGCCTGCATCAGTGGAAAAATTGAAACGGCGCGAGCGCCCTGCAATGGCTTTGGGCCACCAAAACGCGGCTTCCACATACACATTGCGGGTGTCATCGGACACTGCCGTGGCGTCGCCGCCCATGATGCCGGCCAGGGACTCGACCTGCGATGCATCGGCAATCACACCCACCTCTGCGTCGAGCGGTACGGTATTGCCATTGAGCAATTTCAGTTGCTCGCCCGCCCTGCCCCAACGCACATCCAAGCCACCATGGATTTTGTCCAGGTCAAAAATGTGCGAAGGACGGCCGAGCTCGAACATCACGTAGTTCGAGATATCCACCAAGGCAGTCACGCTGCGCTGACCACAGCGGGCCAGGCGGTCCACCATCCACTGCGGTGTTTTGGCTTGAGGGTTCACACCCCGCACCACACGACCGGAAAAGCGGCCGCACAAATCCGGCGCGCTCACCGTCACTTTCAATTGCTCTGAATTGGTCACCGCAACGACGGGAAATTCTGGCTTGCACAGCGGTGCACCCGTGAGTGCCGACAGCTCGCGCGCCACGCCATAAACGCTCAGGCAATGCGCTAAATTGGGCGTGAGCTTGAGCGTGAACAAGGTGTCGTCCAGGTTCAGGTGCGCGCGAATGTTCTGACCGATAGGCGCATCAGCGGCCAACTCCAACAGACCGCCGTGGTCGTCAGCAATGTGCAGCTCTTTGGCGGAGCACAGCATGCCCTGGCTTTCCACGCCGCGCAGTTGGCCCAATTTGATCAAGAAAGGTTTGCCGTCGGCACCCGGTGGTAATTCAGCTCCCACCAAAGCGCAAGGCACGCGAATCCCCACGCGGGCGTTGGGCGCACCACAGACGATATGGAGCAACTCAGGACCACCGACATCGACCTTGCAAACGCGCAGGCGGTCGGCATTGGGGTGTTGCTCGGCTTGGCGGATTTCTCCCACCACGACGTGGCTGAACGGCGGGGCCACGGGCTGCAGTTCTTCCACCTCCAAACCTGCCATCGTCAGGGTGTGGGCCAGTTGCTCGGTCGTCAGGGGCGGGTTGCAAAAAGCCCGCAGCCAGGATTCAGGGAATTGCATAGGGTCTTATTGAAATTGCGAGAGAAAGCGGATATCGCCATCAAAAAACAAACGCAGGTCGTTCACGCCGTAGCGCAACATGGTCAAGCGGTCGGGGCCCATGCCAAAAGCAAAGCCGATGAATTTTTCCGGGTCCAGGCCCATGTTGCGAATCACATTGGGATGCACCTGGCCCGAGCCCGCCACTTCCAACCAGCGACCGGCCAAGGGGCCTTCGGTGAATTGAATATCGATTTCAGCGCTGGGCTCGGTGAACGGGAAAAAGCTGGGCCGAAAGCGCAAGACCAAATCGTTGCTTTCAAAAAAGGTACGGCAAAAATCGGTGAACACAAATTTCAGGTCTTTGAAGCTCACGTTTTCTCCCACCCACAGGCCTTCGCACTGGTGAAACATGGGCGAAT
>CAIWRE010000246.1 GCA_903914985.1 uncultured beta proteobacterium
AAGGCCCCCATGCAGCCGACTGACACCCACACCGTGCAGTCCCCCACGGTGCGCGATCCACACATCAATTTCGCCTACCTGGACGAGCGCACCAAGCGCATGATTCGTCGCGCCATTTTGAAGGCGGTGGCCATTCCGGGCTACCAAGTGCCCTTTGGATCGCGCGAGATGCCGCTGCCTTATGGATGGGGGACCGGCGGCATTCAGGTGACGGCGTCCATCATCGGGCCGCAAGACGTGCTCAAGGTGATTGACCAGGGCTCGGACGATACGGTCAATGCGGTCAACATCCGCCGCTTTTTCCAGCGCACGACCGGGGTGGAAGTGACCACGGACACCTTGCAAGCCAGCATCATCCAAACCCGCCACCGCTTCCCCGAAACACCACTGCGCGAAGGCCAGGTGCTGGTCTACCAGGTGCCAGTGCCCGAGCCCTTGCAGCACCTGGAGCCGCGCGAGCTTGAAACCCGCAAGCTGCATGCGCTGCAAGAGTATGGGCTGATGCACGTCAATCTGTTTGAGGATCTGGCGCACTACGGCCATATTGCGACCACCTACGACTATCCCGTTTTGGTGAATGGGCGCTACATCATGTCGCCCTCGCCGATTCCGAAGTTTGACAACCCCAAGATGCACCTCAACCCTGCGCTGCAACTCTTCGGCGCGGGGCGCGAAAAACGCATCTACGCGGTGCCCCCTTACACCCCGGTTGAGAGCCTGGGCTTTGAAGACCACCCGTTTGAAGTACAGCGCTGGGACCATGCTTGCGAACTCTGTGGCTCCAACACCAGTTTTCTGGACGAAGTGCTGATGGACGACCAGGGCGCGCGCATGTTTGTGTGCTCTGACAGCGACTATTGCGGCAAACAGCAAGCGCATTTGCTGGCGCCTGACCCCAAGGGCGAGGGCGGCGCAGCATGATGACCCTGAACATGCAAGCGCCGCTGCTGCAAGTGCGCCACCTGAGCTGCGCCTATGGCGCACGCGCCGTGGTGCGCGACATTTCGTTTGACCTGTGGCCCGGCGAGGTGCTGGCGGTGGTCGGCGAATCGGGCTCCGGCAAAAGCACCCTGCTCAACGCCGTGGCCGCACGCCACGCGCCCAGCGCGGGCCAGGTGGCCTTCGCCCTCAAGGATCACGGGCTGCAAGATATTTACGCCATGACAGAGGCGCAGCGCCGCATGTTGGCGCGCACCGACTGGGGCTTTGTGCACCAGAACGCCGCCGACGGCCTGCGCATGAATGTGTCAGCCGGTGCCAATGTGGCTGAACGCCTGATGGCGCTGGGCCAGCGCCACTACGGCGACCTGCGTGCCCAAGCAACCGACTGGCTGCAGCGGGTGGAAATCAGTCCCAGCCGCATGGACGACCGGCCAGATACTTTTTCAGGTGGCATGCGCCAACGCCTGCAAATTGCACGCAATCTGATCACGCAGCCACGCCTGGTGTTCATGGACGAACCCACCTCGGGGCTGGACGTATCGGTGCAAGCGCGGCTCCTGGACATGCTGCGCATGCTGACGCGGCAAATGGGGCTGGCGGCCATCATCGTCACACACGATCTGGCCGTCGCCCGCCTCCTGGCGCAGCGCATGCTAGTGATGCAAGGTGGCGTGGCTGTGGAGACCGGTTTGACTGACCAGGTGCTGGACGATCCGCAGCACCCCTATACCCAACTCTTGGTTTCTTCGGTGCTGCAACCATGACCCAGACCACGCCTCCCGCTTCGTCCCCCGTGCCTTTGCTTCAGATGCAAGGTGTGAGCAAGCAGTTTGTCTTGCACCTGCAAAGCAGCACCTCCTTGCCGGTACTGAACCACTTTGATCTGGACATCCTGCCAGGTGAATGTGTGCGCCTGAGTGGTCCCTCCGGCATGGGCAAGAGCACAGTATTGAAGCTCGCCTTTGGCAATTACCGGGCATCTGCGGGCCACATTTGGGTGCGCTCCACCACCGGCAGCCTGGTGGACATTACCCAGGCCGATGCTCGCACCGTGCTGCATCTGCGCAGCCATGCCATGGGCTATGTCAGTCAGTTCTTGCGAGTGATTCCGCGTGTGGCCGCCATCGATATCGTGGCGGAACCATTGCTCGAGGCCGGCAGCAACCCAATCACGCAGAGCCAGGCGCGCGAACAGGCGGCGCATTGGCTGGAACGCCTGCGCATTCCGTCCTCGCTGTGGCAGCTGCCACCCGCCACCTTTTCGGGCGGTGAGCAGCAGCGCATCAATATTGCCCGTAGCTTTATCAAGCCCCGTCCCCTGCTGCTGCTGGATGAACCTACCGCCTCACTCGACCCGGAAAACACACAGACCGTGATTGAACTGATTGCCCAGGCGCGCGCGCAAGGCGTGGGCATCCTCGGAATTTTTCACGACAGCGCGGTCGCCCAGGCGGTGGCCAGCCGCACGGTGGCCATGCAAGCCCCAACACCCACACCATGAACAGTCCTACCCACACCCCCACACTGCTGACCAACGCGCGCCTGGTGCTGTCAGACGAAATCGTTCACGGCAGCTTGCAATGCCACAGCGGACTGATCCAGTCTGTCGATGCAGGCGCTAGTGCGGTGGCGGGTGCCATCGACCTGCAGGGTGACTACCTGTTGCCAGGCTTGGTGGAAGTGCATACCGACAACTTTGAGCGTCACCTCATGCCCCGCCCCAAGGTGCGCTGGGATGATGCGCCTGCGCTGCTGGCCCACGACGCGGAGATTGCTGCCTCCGGCATCACCACCGTGCTCGATGCGCTGGGCGTGGGCGAATCGGACCCCGACAGTGTGCGTGGTAGCGAATGGGACACGGTGCTGGAATGTTTGAGCGACTTTTCGCAGCGCGGCGTGCTGCGGGCTGAACACCTCTTGCATGTGCGCTGCGAATTGCCAGCGCCCAATACCTTGGACCTGTTCAAGCCCTTCATCGGCAACCCCTTGGTGCGCATGCTTTCGGTGATGGACCATACGCCGGGTCAGCGTCAGTGGGAAAACATCGAGCACGCTTGGATTTACTTCACGGGCAAAAAGGGCTGGAGTCAGGCGAAGTTTGAAGCGCGCGTAGCCCAGTCGCTGGAGCACCAGGAGCGCTATGCACTGCCGCACCGTGCCTACTTCGCCGACTATTGCAAACAGCACGGTATCACGCTGGCCAGCCACGACGACACCACCGTCGCCCATGTGGAGCAGGCCTTTGCGGAAGGCGCAACCGTCAGCGAGTTCCCCACGACCGTGGCTGCAGCGCAAGCCGCACGCGCTCACAACATGGCAACCATCATGGGAGGCCCCAATGTGGTGCGCGGTGGCTCGCACTCAGGCAACGTGTCCGCCATTGAACTGGCTAGTCTGGGCTTGGTCGATATTTTGTCGTCCGACTATGTGCCAGGCAGTTTGATTTCCGCCATGGTGCGCCTGACCGAAACGGCGGGCTTGAGCCTGCCACAGGCCAGTGCGCTGGTGAGTCGCAACCCGGCGCACGCGCTTGGCTTGCATGACCGGGGCAGCATCGCGCAGGGCTTGCGCGGCGACTTGATTCAGGTGCGTATGACGCCCTTGGCCGACGGGCGCCAACAGCCGGTGGTGCGTGCCGTGTGGCGTGGTGGCGTGCGGGTGGCCTGAGATTCGTCACTGCACTGACACACAAGATTTCTACGCTTGTGCCCGAGCCGACTTCCACAACTTTATGCTGGTAGTTAGGAACGCCCATGCACACACTTCAACTTCACAAACTCAGCAAACGCTTCGGCGACACCCTGGCCGTCCAGGACGTGTCCTTGTCTATCGAAGCCGGTAGCTTTGTCGGCGTGATCGGGCGCTCTGGCGCAGGCAAATCCACACTGCTGCGAATGATCAACCGGCTCAACGAACC
>CAIWRE010000247.1 GCA_903914985.1 uncultured beta proteobacterium
CCAAGCGCTCAACATCCCCTTGTAATTTCGGAGAATCCCATGGCCCGCATCACCGTCGAAGACTGCCTTGAGCAGATCCCCAACCGCTTTCAGCTGGTATTGGCTGCCACCTACCGCGCACGCATGCTGAGCCAGGGGCACACTCCAAAAATCGAAAGCAAAAACAAGCCGGGCGTGACTGCATTGCGCGAGATAGCCGCTGGCAAAGTCGGCATTGAAATGCTGAAAAAAGTGCCTTTGTAAGGCGCACCGGCTCTCGCAAAAAAGGCCCCTCCGGGGCCTTTTTTTATTGCAACTCACAACAGCAAAGCGCCCACCGGATAAACAGGTTCCGCGCCCTTGAAGGGGCACCGATGGCATGGCGTTGGAAACTCATGCCATGGGTTGCCTGATGATCGTTTTCCATTTCGCTGGATCCGCTTTACGGATGTCGCTCAGGTAAATCTCATGGTGTTTACCAACGCGCTGGCTTCTTGCGTCGATGAACTGGTGCACCTTTTCAACCGTCGGTCCCTCCTCCGTGAATGGGCCCACATGCATGATTTGTGCGCACTTTCCCTCCGAAAAAAGCGACAGCCGAAGCTTGGACAAGGCTGCTGGATTTTTCTTTCTTGCCACCTCCGCAATGCACTGCGCAACGAGCTCCGGGGATGCAAAGTCGGGTTGGGCAATCATCATTGTCCACTTCCAATTCGACTTATCCAAGGTCGAAAAAGTCGACATATCGTCACACCACCACAGACCCTCCAGCGGCATCACGCCATAGTCGATGACCAAAGGGCCTTTTTTAATGGCAAATTTGACGGCGTAAGCAACCGAGTACAAAGCTTCAATAGCTTCGGCATAGGCTTGTGAGGTATTGGGGTCGCCCTCCCCATCGACCATCAAAAAGTCCATTGCTGGCACATCCACCTGAACCACCTTTTTGGCGGAAGGTTGATAGAGAGGCTTCAATGCGCTCTTAAGGTCCCTTTTTTCCATGGCTCCTCCTCGTTGACTCTTCCAACGGGCTGCAAGCGACGCACAAACGGTGGATGGCAATGCTGCCCAGCAGGTTTACGAAACGATGTAAGCCGCTGCGCCCGTAGAAAGCAATTTACCGTCTGCGCCCAGAAATTCCATACGGGTATTGGCCACGCGCGAGCCCAGGCGCAGAACATAAGCGTGCAGCTCAAAGTAAGGGCTGATACCAGGACGCATATAGTCAATACGCAAATCAATCGTGCCCAAACGGCCAAAGCGGTGCAGGCGCTGGGTGGGTGTCTCGTCCATGTGGCGGGCGCCGATCGCAGCCATGACGGCCAGCCCGCCCATGGCGTCCAGTCCGGCGCTGATTACACCGCCATGGATGCGATTGAAGGCGTAGTGGCCCACCAACTCCGGCCGCATATCGATGCGCGCCACCACCCGCTCCGGGGTAACGGAAGTGATCTTCAAGCCCAGGACCTGATTGAAGGCGATGCGCTCCTCAAAGATCTTCTTGAGCCCGGCAACAAACTCTTCTTCGAATTCGACAGGAACGCTGAGCGGCGGGATGCTGGTGTCGGGTGCGCTGGGCGCAACGGTAGGGGTCTTTGGGGTCATGCGCCTATTGTCACAGCCCCAGTTGACGCGAGGCCAACTCTTTCATGATCTCTTCGGCGCCGCCGCCAATCATCATCACCTTGACTTCGCGGTAAATACGCTCGCAGGCTGTGCCACGCATAAAGCCCATAGCTCCCAGCAACTGCACGCCTTGATCGGCACAAAATTGCATGGTCTGCGTCGCATGGTTTTTGAGCAAACACACCTGAGACACCCACTCCGCGCCTTCGTCGCCACCATCCAAGCGCGCCGTGACCGCATCCACCCAGGCTCGCGTGGACTCAATGCGCATCTTCATATCCATCAGTTTGTGGCGAACCACCTGGTGGTCTACCAAAGCAGTGCCAAAGGTCTTGCGGGTGCGCGCCCAGTCCAGCGCTTCGGCATAGCAACACTCCGCAAAGCCCAGCGCCATGACCGACATGGCCAGGCGCTCGCCGTTGAAGTTGCTCATGATCATCTTGAAGCCGCTGCCCTCTTGCCCCACCAGAAAGCGTGCCGGCACGCGCACACCGTCAAAGCGCAAGTGGCCGGTGTCCGAGCAATGCCAGCCCATTTTTTGCAAGGGGCTGCGGGACAAACCTACCGATTCGCCCGGTACCACCAGCATGGAGATGCCACCCCGCCCTTTGTTGTTGGCATCGGTGCGCACCGCCACCGTCAGCCAGTCGGCACGCACGCCGGAGGTGATGTAAGTCTTTTCGCCGTCCACCACATAGTGGTCGCCGTCCAGGCGCGCCGTGGTGCGCAATCCGGCCACGTCGGTGCCGCCACCCGGCTCGGTAATCGCCAGCGCCGCGATTTTTTCGCCCCGCAGCACCGAAGGAATCACCTCTTGCTGCAGCGCTTCCGAGCCCCAGCGCAAGACCGGCGGCAGCCCAATGTTGTGACTGAACAGGCTGGCCATCAGCCCGCCGCTGCCGCTTTCGCGCGCCAGGGTTTGCGTCAAGGCATTGCGCACCACGCTGGGCGCCGGGGTACCACCCAGATGTTCCGGGTAGCCCATGCCCAGCCAGCCGAGTTCGGCGGCGCGGGTGTACAGGCTGCGCGGGAAAGTGCCTGCAGCTTCCCAGTCCGCCAGATGGGCGCTGACTTCCTGGCGCATAAAGCGCGTGGCGCTCTCTTGCAGGTGGGCGATGTCTTCTGCGTGGGCCGTGCTTTGCATGGGTGGGTCCGATCTGCGATCGGCTTAACGTTGGGGCCGCTTGGCCACACCCATGGTCTTGGCGATGATGCCCAGCATGACCTCGTCCGCACCGCCACCAATCGAGCCCAGGCGGCCGTCGCGGAACATGCGGGCCACCTTGTTTTCCCAGGTGTAGCCCATACC
>CAIWRE010000248.1 GCA_903914985.1 uncultured beta proteobacterium
ATACTCGAGCAAAGTCAGCGGGCCGCGCAGGTATTGGTGGCTGTGAGAGCGATTTTGCAGCCCAGTCCCATGGAATTGAATGATATCGACGTGGACGGCTTGATCCACAAGTTAGAGCCTGCGCTGCGGTTTTTATGCGCCCCTTACAAAATTTCTCTGGAAGTAAGCACGACGAAATCATCCTTCGTGCGGTTAAATCCTATTTTATTTGAACAGGTAATATTTAATCTGGTCAAGAACAGTATCCAGGCTTTAACCGAGTCAGACTGGCCTGACAAGCGAATTACCATTTCCTGTGCAGAGAATGCAGAGCGCCTGACGATCGACGTTGCGGACAACGGGCCTGGCATTGCAGCGGACCATGCGCCCCAGGTATTTGAATCCTTTTTTACCACCAAAGCCGAAGGCCTGGGAATCGGCCTGAGTTTGTGCCGCTCGGTCATTGAGCGATTTAACGGACGCCTCACCCTCAAGTCAAACAGCCACCGCGGCGTGTGCTTTTTAATTGACTTGCCCATGACACCAATGAAGCCCGAGGAAATTCCATCATGACGCACCATGTTTTCATTATTGAAGATGACCTCGCTTTGGCAAAGAGTATGGGCGCCTTGTTAACGTCTGCGGGCATGGAAAACACCCGGCATTTCTCGGGTGCCGCAGATTTTCTGGAGGCCTATGCCTCATTGCAAACAACTTTTCAGGAGCCGGGTTGCCTCTTGCTCGATATTCGAATGCCCCACATGACAGGGATCGAACTTTTTCACCGGCTTGAATCCCAAGGCTTTGCGTGGCCCGTGATTTTCATGACCGGGCATGGCGACTTGTCGATGGCGGTGGAGCTGATAAAGCACGGGGCTTTTGACTATCTCACCAAACCCTACGACCCGATGGGCTTGATCACCAAGATTCAGGCGGCGGCCCTTGCGTCCACGTCCCGCATTGCTGAGCACAATTTCAAGGAGCAGCATGACAAGAAATTGCGCTCGTTAACGCCGCACGAGATTCAGGTGTTTTTAAGGATATTGAGTAACAAGACCAACCGGGAAATCGCAGAGGAAATGCACAACAGCATCCGCACGATTGAAAATCACCGCGCCACCATTCTCAAAAAAATGGCCACGTCCACGGCACTGGAACTGGCACGCCACCATGAGCGGTATGCGCTACTTGGAGGCGTCGCGCCCTTTCCCCATGCCGCACCAAGCATCCCATGACGGAGAAGCCCGCGAGGAAGTTGCTCCGCGCAGTCGCAGCGTCAGCGACCTGGTGCTGCACAGCCGGCTGACGCTCCCCGAAGTGCCGGCGCGCGTGCGCCTGGACTGGCAGCGCGAAGTGAGTCGCCATCTGCAACTGGAGGCCGGCCAGGTGGAGGTGATGCCGCTAGCGCGAACGCAGGCCCGTTGGCCGCAATACCGTCAATGCGTACAGGCTGCGTCCGACTGGACCCGCGGTCTCGGTTTGAACAACCTCCTCAAAGAGAGCGACATGGCACTGATGGCCTGTCGCGGCGCCGGGCTCCACCACGATGGCGGGCAATATGGCGCATTTGCTTTTTGCAATTTGTTTTTGAGCGAAGACTGCGGTTTGGACCTGCACTTTGTCGCCACCGGCGTGCGCATTGCGCTTGGGCGCGGGACGGTCGTGCTCTTTGACACCTACCAGCCCCATACCGTGCTTGTGCGTGACCGGGCCCGCTTTGAAGCCAGCGACTTTTCCGGTGAGCGCGACCTCACGCAGGTGTTTCTCACCTGGGAACTGCCCATCGGCCATCCGCAACTGGCCCATGTGTTGGGCATCGAATGGGATGGGCGGGCGTCGAGCGTTGCATCGTCCCCACTGGCACGTCCGTGAGCGCTCACTGATAAGCTCCGGACATGAGCGACGCGTTTGCCCCCACCCTGCGCCAGCAAAAGCCTTTTGTTCGCTTCTGGATGGCGCGCGTGACCGGCATTTTGTCCAACCAGATGCTCATGCTGGCTGTGGCCTGGCAAATGTACGACCTCACTTCCAGCGCCTGGGACCTGGGGCTGGTGGGGCTGTTTCAGTTCATCCCCGCCCTGCTCATGACCCTGCCTGCGGGCCACCTCGCCGACCGACTGCACCGCGCCCGCATTTTTGCCGCCTGCATGGCGACCCAGGCCGCGGTGGCGCTGGTGCTGCTGGTGAGCACCGAATTCTTATGGACCACACGGGAATTGATCCTGGCCCTGTCGGTCGTGCTGGGCGTGGTGCGCGCATTTCAAATGCCGGCGCAGCAAGCGCTCACACCGCTCCTGGTGCCGCCGTCTTTGCTGCAGCGTGCCATTTCGGTGGGCTCCTTGGGCATGCAGATCGCCATCGTGGGCGGCCCGGCGCTCGGTGGCTTGTTGTATGGCGCAGGCGCTGGCACCGTCTACGGCGTCTGCCTCGCCTTTTCGGTGGTGCCGGCAGCGTTCACCTTGACAGTGCATTACCACCACATCCCCGCACAGCGGGCTGCGACGCTGGCTTCGGTGTTTGCGGGCGTGGCGTTTGTCTGGCGGCGTCAGGTCCTGCTGGGAGCTATTTCGCTGGACTTGTTTGCTGTGCTACTGGGCGGCGCCACGGCCTTGCTGCCGATCTATGCGCGAGATATTTTGCACACCGGCCCCCAAGGCCTGGGCCTGCTGCGGGCTGCTCCTGCCGTTGGCGCCCTGCTCATGACACTGGTGCTCGTGCGTTTTCCATTGCAGCGCCATGCCGGCTACAAACTGCTGGGCGCGGTGGGCGTTTTTGGCCTCGCGACCCTGGTATTTGGCGTGTCCACCCATTTCGGCCTGTCCATGCTGGCCTTGGCCGTCACGGGCGCCGCAGACAGCATCAGCGTGGTGACGCGCCAAACCCTGATGCAATTGGACACCCCTAACGAGATGCGCGGGCGGGTGTCGGCCGTCAACTCCAT
>CAIWRE010000249.1 GCA_903914985.1 uncultured beta proteobacterium
CCACCGGCCTGGCCGCACTGGGCGTAACCGCAGACTTGTTTGAGCGCGTGATCGACGGCGCCATGGCCGACCACTGCCACAAAACCAATCCCCGCATCGCCACGCGCGAGGACTACCGGGCGATGCTGGACGCGTCGATGTGAATGCGCGAACCGGCGCCAGATAGGTAGGGGGCGTATTTCAAGACCTTGGTGGGGTCGTGAAAGCGACGTCAACATCGAAATCAATAGCCCCCACTTGTAAGCGATAGGCCCCTCAGCCCAAAGTTACCAGCTGTCTTTGTGGTCCGGCGTCGCGCTTATTTTGTGAATCGACAGGTCGGTGCCGTCGAACTCTTCTTCCTGGCTGAGGCGAATGCCCATGGCGACTTTGAGCACGCCGTAGACCACGAAGCCGCTGGCCAGTGCCCACAGCACACCGATGCCGGTGCCAATCACCTGTGCGCCCAGGCTGACCCCGCCCAGGCCGCCCAGTGCTTTGCTGCCGAAAATAGCGGCGGCGATGCCACCCCAGGTGCCACACAGGCCGTGCAAGGGCCAGACACCGAGCACGTCGTCGATCTTCCATTTGTTTTGCGTGGCAGTGAACATCACCACGAAGATGGCACTGGCCACGCCACCGACCACAAAGGCGCCCAGCGGGTGCATCAAATCCGAGCCGGCGCACACGGCCACCAGACCGGCCAAGGGGCCGTTGTGTACAAAGCCGGGGTCGTTCTTGCCCAGGACCAGCGCGACCAAGGTGCCACCCACCATGGCCATGAGCGAGTTGACCGCGACCAGGCCCGAAATTTTGTCCAGCGTTTGGGCGCTCATCACGTTAAAGCCAAACCAGCCCACCGTCAGAATCCACGCCCCCAGCGCGAGGAAGGGAATGCTGGACGGCGGGTGTGCCGAGACGGTGCCGTCTTTGCGGTAGCGGTTGCTGCGTGCGCCCAGCAGCATCACCGCGCCCAAGGCAATCCAGCCGCCCACGGCGTGGACCACCACGCTGCCGGCAAAGTCATGAAACTCCGCGCCGGTGTTGGCCAGCAGCCAGGCTTGCACGCCAAAGTGCTGGTTCCACGCTATGCCTTCAAAGAAGGGATAAACAAAGCCCACGATGACGGCCGTTGCAATCAGCTGCGGCCAGAACTTGGCGCGCTCTGCGATGCCGCCCGAGATGATGGCGGGAATAGCCGCGGCAAAAGTGAGGAGGAAGAAGAACTTCACCAGCTCGTAGCCGTTTTTGGCGGCCAACTCTTCGGCGCCGACAAAGAAGGTAGTTCCGTACGCCACGGCGTAGCCCACCACAAAATAGACCAGGGTCGAGACCGAGAAGTCCACCAAAATTTTGACCAGTGCATTGACCTGGTTCTTGCTGCGCACCGTTCCCAGCTCCAGAAACGCAAAACCAGCATGCATCGCCAGCACCATAATGGCGCCCAATAAGATAAAAAGGGCATTAGCGCCCTGTTGTAGTGCATCCATACGTTGCCTTTTAGTAAAAATCGCGCAAATTTAGTGCGATTGAAGGGTTAAACCAATTGATGCACCAAAAAAAGCAAAAAATGAGCCAAATATGTGCGTTGCTGCACCGATGGGCTTGATCGGAGCCTGTGTGCATCGCACCATGCCTATACGCAGATGAAGTGCATCGCACGCTCTCGCGGCGATAATTCACCCTTTCGAGGGCCCATGGTGTGGGCCTTGAACCGCCCTTTATTGATAAGAAGCCTACCCGCATGACTGCTACCACCACGCCGGGCGCCATGAGCGTTGCCGACATCCGCAAGACGTTTTTGGACTTTTTTGCCACCAAGGGCCACACCGTGGTGGCCAGCAGCCCGCTGGTGCCGGGCAACGACCCCACGCTCATGTTCACCAACTCGGGCATGGTGCAGTTC
>CAIWRE010000250.1 GCA_903914985.1 uncultured beta proteobacterium
GGCCTCCTCCTGCTCGCCGATCAAAGGCAGCAGCGCCTGGCCCAGGCAAAACAAATTCCAATAGGCCACGTTGGGTTGTTTGTAAAAGGCGTAACGGCCCTGGCTGTCGGAGTGGTTGCAAATGTGGTTCGGGTCGTAACCGTCCAAGAACTGAAAGGGCCCGTAGTCCAGCGTCAAACCCAGAATGCTCATGTTGTCGGTGTTCATCACCCCATGGCAAAAACCAACGGTCTGCCACTGCGCCACCATTTCTGCCGTGCGCGCGGTCACGGCCGCGAGCAAGGCCACATAGGGCTGGTCGCCGGGGCTGCGGCACGCGGGGTAAAAGCGATCAATCACGTAGTCCGCCAGCACCTTGAGCTGTGCAGGGTGCTGGTGATGGCTGAAATGTTCGAAATGGCCGAAGCGCACAAAACTGGGCGCCACCCGGGTGACCACGGCGGCGGTTTCGCGTTCTTCGCGCCATACCGGCGCGTCGGAACCCGTGATGCACAGGGCGCGGGTGGTGGGGATGCCCAATCCGTGCATGGCCTCGCTGCACAAGAACTCACGGATCGAGCTGCGCAACACAGCGCGGCCATCGCCCCGGCGGGAAAACGGCGTGGGCCCCGCGCCTTTGAGTTGAATTTCTTGACCGCCCAGTTCGCCCAGCGAGCACGCCCGGCCATCGCCCAGCTGGCCTGCCCATACGCCGAATTGGTGGCCACTGTAAACACTCGCCGTTTGAGTGCCGCCCTGCGGAAATGCATTTCCGGTCAAGACCTGCAGCATGTTGTCGGAGGTCTGCCACTCTGTGTCCAGCCCCAGTTGCTGGCCCAGGGCGGTATTGCAGCCCACCCAGTAGGGTGCTGCGAGGGGTGATGGCGAGAGCGCGATGGCAAAGTCCTCGCCCAGGGCCGCATAGGCTTGCGTCCATGCGCCGGCACGCCCTGCCGTTAACGCTGTCGACAGAGGCTGGGTGCTTGGTATCTCGAGGCTCATGCGGGCATTTTCGGTCAGACGACAAGGCCTTGTGGAACCCAGGAAATGGTGCGGCGCAACATAAAGCCCGCTGTTGCCCAAGGGGTAATATGCGCGCTTGTCGGCGAACTTGCGCCATTTTTCGTGGTTTTTAAGGGGTCTTTATGCTCGGGTTGATGCAAAGTCAGCAGTTGCTTATTTCTTCGTTGATTGAGTTTGCGGATCGACACCACCACGAAGGTGAAATCGTGTCCCGCCGGGTCGAGGGCGACATTCACCGGTGTACTTACCGCGACGTCGCACGGCGCTCGCGCAAAGTGGCCAACGCGCTGGACCAGATGCACCTCGCGTTTAGCGACCGCATTGCAACACTGGCCTGGAATGGTTACCGCCATTTGGAGCTTTATTTCGGCGTGAGTGGCTCAGGGCGCGTGCTGCACACCCTCAACCCGCGTTTGCACCCCGACCAGATTGTCTGGATCGCCAACCACTCGGAAGACCAGGTGCTGTGTTTTGACATGACGTTCTTGCCCATCATCAAGGCCATTCACGACAAGTGCACCACCATCAAGCACTTTGTTGCGCTGTGCGATGCCGACAAGCTGCCTGCAGACTCCGGGATTCCCGGTCTACAAAGCTACGAGGCCTGGATTGCGCCGCAGTCAGACCGCTATGAGTGGCCGGTGTTTGATGAAAACTCGGCATCGAGCATGTGCTACACCAGTGGCACCACCGGCAACCCGAAGGCGGCGCTGTACAGCCACCGTTCCACCATCCTGCACGCATGGGCCAGCGCTTTGCCCGACGCCCTGAACATGAGCGCCCGCGACAGCGTGTTGCCGGTGGTGCCCATGTTCCACGTCAATGCCTGGGGTTTGCCGTACTCGGCGGCCATGACCGGCGCCAAGATGGTCTTCCCCGGCCCGGCCATGGATGGCAAGTCGATTTTTGACCTGATTGAGTCGGAAAAAGTGACCTTTGCCGCGGGTGTGCCGACGGTCTGGCAGATGATGCTGGGCCATATGCAGCAAGGCGATTTGCGGTTTACCACCCTCAAGCGCACCGTGATTGGTGGCTCTGCCTGCCCGCCGGCCATGATTGCTGCCTTCAACGATGTGTACGGGGTCGAGGTATTGCACGCCTGGGGCATGACGGAAATGTCACCCTTGGGCACCGTGTGCACGCTCAAGAACAAGCACACAACCATGAGTGCCGAAGAAAAAATGAAGGTGCGCCTCAAACAAGGCCGGGCCATTTATGGCGTGGAGATGAAGATCGTGGACGATGCCGGCGCTGAGTTGCCATGGGACGGCAAAGCCTACGGAGACTTGTTGGTCAAAGGCCCATGGGTCATCGACCAATATTTCAAAGGCGAAGGCGGTTCGCCCCTGGTGGATGGTTGGTTTCCTACCGGCGACGTGGCCACCATCGATGCCGACGGCTACATGCAAATCACCGACCGCAGCAAAGATGTGATCAAGTCCGGTGGCGAATGGATCAGTTCGATCGAGGTCGAAAATATCGCCATGGCCCACCCCGCAGTCGCAATGGCAGCGTGCATCGGCATGAAGCACCCCAAATGGGATGAACGTCCGGTGGTTGTGGTGGTGAAAAAACCGGGTGCTGAAGTGACCCGCGAAGAGCTTTTGGCTTTTTATGAAGGCCGCACTGCCAAGTGGCAAATTCCGGACGACGTGCTGTTCATTGACGCCATTCCTTTGGGCGGCACCGGCAAGATGCAGAAAACCAAGTTGCGCGAGACTTTGCGCGACTACACCTTGCCCGGCGTGTGATGGCACTGCGGTGGTGCGCGGTTGTCACACCTCCGTCAAATTTTGTATCTCGCAGGTGACTGAACTAGGGTGAACCCGTAGGGGTTGGACATGTTTTGTCTAGTAGTCTGCGGGATGTACCAATCAAGGAGTTTTTCATGTCTTTTGCTTTGAAATTTACCGCCGCTGCGGTTCTCGTAATGGCCGCTGGTGGCGCGTTCGCCCAAAAGGGTGAAACGGTCAAAATGGTTCGCATCGACCCCTTGACCGGACTGCTCGGACCGGTGGGCGTCAGTCAGTTGAAGGGCTACCAGTTTTTTGCTGAGAAGTTCAGCGGCAAGGGCAACCCTGCAGGTGTGAATTTCGAAGTCATCGGCATGGACAACAAGCTCAGCCCGACCGAGAGCTTGAACGCACTCAAGTCTGCCATCGACCAGGGCGTGCGTTACATCATCCAGGGCAATGGTTCTTCAGTTGCGTTGGCTCTGAGCGATGCGGTCGCCAAGCACAATGAGCGCAACCCCGGCAAAGAGGTGATCTACCTCAACGACTCGGCCGTGGACCCTGATCTGACCAACAGCAAGTGCAGCTACTGGCACTTCCGCTTTGACGCAGACACCTCCATGAAGATGGAAGCCATGTCGAGCTTTATGGTGGATCAGCCCGATATCAAGAAGGTCTACATCCTGGGCCAAAACTACTCGCACGGTGTGCAAGTGGCCAAATACGCCAAAGAGACCCTGGGTCGCAAGCGCCCCGACATTCAAATCGTTGGCGAAGACCTGCATCCATTGGCGCAAGTGCGGGATTTCGCGCCCTATATTGCCAAGATCAAAGCGTCTGGCGCCGACACAGTGATTACCGGCAACTGGGGCTCTGACTTGTCCTTGCTGGTCAAGGCAGCCAACGAAAACGGCTACACCGGCAAATTCTTCACCTACTACGCCGGTGTGACTGGCACGCCTACCGCTTTGGGCACCAACGGTGCCGGCCGCGTCTACCAAATCGCCTACAGCCACTACAACATGGGTGGCCAGATGGACAAATGGATGAACGAGTTCAAGGCCAAGTACAACGACGATTTCTACACAGGCTCCACCATCCGCATTTTCGAGACCGTAGGTGCTGCCATGGCCAAGGCCAAGTCCACCGACCCGGTCAAGGTCGCCGCGGCCTTGGAAGGCATCTCTGTGAAGAGCTTCAACGGCGAAGTGGAAATGCGCAAAGTGGACCATCAGTTGCAGCAACCTTTGTACATGACGGTGTGGCAGAAGGCGGACAAAAAGTACCCCTACAACCCCGAAAACACCGGCATGACCTTGGTACCTGTAAAAGAGTATCCCAACTACGTGTCTAGCACGCCGACCAGCTGCCAGATGAAGCGTCCCGGCTAATCCTCCCGCGATTCAGCCAAGAGCCCGTGGCGCGGGGTGCCGCAGCGGGCTCTTTTGTATTTTTGAAGTCGGAATTTGGAGCAGGCAGGATATGGAGTTTTTTATCATTTCGACGCTCAACGGCATCAGCTACGGGCTGTTGTTGTTCATGTTGAGCTCGGGTTTAACGCTCATTTTCAGCATGATGGGTGTGCTGAATTTTGCGCACGCCAGCTTTTACATGCTGGGCGCTTACTTTGGTTATTCGGTGTCCCAGGTGCTGGGTTTTTGGCCGGCGCTGGTAGTGGCACCGCTCCTGGTAGGAGCATTGGGCGCAGTATTCGAGCGTTACTGCCTGCGTCGCGTGCACAAATTCGGTCACGTTCCGGAGCTTCTCATCACCTTCGGTCTGACCTACGTGGTGCTGGAGCTGGTGCAACTGGTGTGGGGCCGAATCGCCATCGAATTCAAACCGCCCATGGAACTGCAAGGCCCGGCTTTCACGCTGATCAACGACGCCGTGTCGGGTCTGCGCATGGTCTGGGGTGCAGCAAGTCCTGAGATGTGCAGTGCGGCTGATGCGGCCGTGCGGGTCGTGTGCTCGCCATTCCCTGCCACGCGCGGGTTCATGGTACTGGTTGCACTCACCATGCTCGTGTCGATCTGGCTCCTGCTGACACGCACCCGCGTCGGCTTGGTGATTCAGGCTGCGCTCACCCACCCCGACGCCGTGGAGGCTCTGGGCCACAACGTCCCGCGGGTGCTGATGATGGTTTTTGGTGCCGGTGCTGCGCTGGCGGGGCTGGCTGGAGTCATTGGTGGCAGCACCTTTTTGACCGAGCCCTCCATGGCGGCTACCGTGGGTTCCATTATTTTTGTGGTGGTGGTGGTGGGCGGCATGGGCTCCTTGTCGGGGGCGTTTTTGGCGTCACTGCTGATTGGCACCATCCAGACCTTTGCCGTGGCGTTTGACTACACCTTGTTGGGCGCTTTGCAGCAAGTGGGCGTGGCGGTTGGGTCGTCTCTAAGCTCCAACACCTTGCTGACGATGAAGCTGTCCCAAGTGGCACCTATCCTGCCGTACCTGTTCCTGGTGCTGATATTGATATTCCGACCCAAGGGTCTTTTGGGTAACAGGGAAGGATGAGCGCCATGAATCAGTGGAACGCCCGTATCGGGTCTCTTTGGATGTGGGCTATTTTTGCAGCGGTCATGCTGCTGGCGCCGCAGATATTTAACAGTGGTTTGTCGGTGACGATGTTGTCGCAGATGGGCATCGCCATCATCGCCTGCCTGTCGTACAACATGTTGCTGGGCCAAGGTGGCATGTTGAGCTTTGGCCACGCGGTGTACACCGGGCTGGGCGCCTTTGTGTCTATCCATGCGCTGAACATGTACGCGGCCTCCGGCTTGCCGGTGTCTCTGGTACCGGTGGTCGGCGGCTTTGCGGGCATGGGCTTTGCCGTGCTCTTTGGCTATGTGACCACCCGCAAGTCGGGCACCACGTTTGCCATGATTACCCTGGGCCTGGCCGAGCTGGTGTTTGCCATGTCTCTGATGGTGCCGGAGTTTTTCGGTGGCGAGGGCGGCATTTCGGGCAACCGCATGTCGGGCCAGGCGGTCATGGGTATTACTTTTGGGCCGGCCAACCAGGTGTACTACCTCATTGCCGTCTACACCCTGGTGTGCGTGATGCTGATGTATGCCTTCACCCAAACCCCGTTAGGGCGCTTGCTCAACGCGGTGCGCGACAACCCAGAGCGGGTCGAGTTCATCGGCTACAACCCGCAGCGTGTCCGCTACACGGCGTTCATCATTGCGGGCTTCTTTGCGGGTATCTCCGGCGGCCTGGGGGCACTCAATTTTGAAATTGTCAATGCCGAGGTGGTCGGAGCGGCGCGCTCGGGCGCGTACTTGCTGTTCACCTTTTTGGGCGGTGCCACTTTCTTCTTCGGGCCCATCATTGGCGCAGTGTTGATGGTGTTGGCTCTTGTGCTGCTGAGCGAATTCACACAGGCGTGGCTGCTCTACCTGGGCCTGGTGTTCATGGTCATGGTCATGTTTGCGCCCGGCGGCATTGCCAGCTTGTTGATGATGAACTTGCGTGTCGCAAAACACGGCAAATTGCGCACTTTGCTGCCCGCCTATGCAGTGCTGACCGGGGCCTCACTCGTTTTGCTGATCGCGGTGGCTGCGATGGTCGAAGTGGTTTACCACCGTCAACTCAACACGACCATGGGCTCTGCGCTGAGCTTTATGGGCGTGGCACTGGACACGGCATCGGTCCGGACCTGGCTCGGTCTGCTCGCTGCGCTCCTTCTGGGTAGTTGGCTGTTCTCGCTGGCGCAGCGCCGTTTTGCAGCCCAATGGGACGCTGTCCAGGAAATGATCGAAAAAGAATCCCATAGCGCAGGAGCTACCCCATGAGCAAGACTGCACAGACCCCCGCGGGCAACACGCCTGTGGCGCTTGAATTGCGCGATGTGCGCAAGAGTTTTGGCAAGACCGAAATCATTCGTGGCACGAGCTTGGCAGTACACCAGGGCGAGCGGGTTGCCATCATTGGCCCCAATGGCGCTGGTAAGTCCACCCTGTTCAACCTGATCAGTGGCCGCATGGCACCTACCAGTGGCGATATTTTGCTGAACAACCACCTCATCAATGGCAAAAAGCCATTTGAGATCAACCGGCTGGGCCTCTCCCGCAGCTTCCAGATCACCAATATCTTCCCCCAACTCAGCGTGTTTGAGAACCTGCGCTGCAGCGTGCTGTGGAGCCTGGGCTACGGCTACACCTTTCTGAAGTTTCTGGTGGACCTGGACGACGCCAACGCCCGCGCCAAGGAGTTGATGGAAATGATCGGGTTGGACAAGAAGCGCGACGTGGTCGCCTTGAACCTGACCTATGCCGAGCAGCGTGCCTTGGAGGTAGGTATCACCATCGCCGGTGGTGCCAACGTGATCTTGCTGGACGAACCCACGGCCGGCATGAGCAAAAGTGAAACCACCCGCTTCATCAGCCTGATCAAACAAGTGACCGAGGGCAAAACTTTGCTGACGGTGGAGCACGATATGGGCGTGGTGTTCGGCCTGGCCGACCGCATTGCGGTGCTGGTGTACGGCGAAGTGATCGCGTTTGACACGCCCGACGCAGTGCGCGCCAGCGCCCGGGTACAAGAAGCGTATTTGGGCTCTTCGGTGGCTGAAGCCCAGGCCGGTGAATCGGCACAAGGACATTGAACATGCTGCAAGTTTCTGATTTACAAGCGTTTTATGGCAAGAGCCATGTGCTCCACGGTGTCAACCTGCAGGTGGGCGAGGGTGAAATTGTCGCCTTGCTCGGCCGCAACGGATCGGGCCGCTCCACCACCGCCAAAGCCATCATGGGCATGGTGGAGAGCCAGGGTTCGGTGCTGTGGAATGGCCAGCAAATCCAAGGCCGCAAGTCTTATGAAATTGCCAATCTGGGCGTGGGCTATGTGCCGGAAAACCGCGACATTTTTCCCAAGCTGACGGTGCACCAAAACCTCTTGCTGGGCCAAAAACGCGCGAACAAAAAGCCGCGCTGGTCCTTTGAGGACATGTACCAGATATTCCCCCGCCTCAAAGAACGCGAACACACGGAAGCCGGTGTGCTCTCCGGCGGTGAGCAGCAAATGCTCACCCTGTGCCGCACCTTGATGGGCGACCCTGACCTCATCATCATCGACGAGCCGACCGAAGGCCTGGCGCCCAAAATTGTGGAATTGGTGGCCAGCTACCTGCAGGCCTTGCGGGCGCGCGGGCTGTCGGTGCTCCTGATTGAGCAAAAACTCACGATCGCGATGGAAATATCGGACCGCTGTCTGGTCATGGGCCACGGAAGCATCGTGTTCGAGGGTAGCCCGCAGGCGCTGCGCGCCGACAGCGCGGTGCGCAAAGAGTGGCTGGAAGTCTGACGCAGCAGTCCCTGCCGTGACAAAAGGGGCCTGCCGCACACAGAATGCCCCTACAATTTACAAAAAAGAACGATCGTTCTATTTTGATGATTTCCTGTTCCCCGCCTTTAACTTCGTTCATTCACTTCAAGGATTGAAAGCATGACTGCCCACTACCAGGTTCACGGCGATATTGCCGTCATTACCCTCGACAACCCGCCGGTTAACGGCCTGGGTCTGTCCACCCGTCAGGGCATTGCCCACGGCATGGAGCAAGCCCTTGCCGACGCGGCGGTCACCTCTATCGTGATCACCGGCGCTGGCAAAGCCTTTTCCGGCGGCGCAGACATTCGCGAGTTTGGCTCGTCCAAGGCAATGCAGGAACCCAACCTCAACAGCGTGATCACCTTGCTTGAAAAATCGACCAAGCCGGTTGTTGCTGCCATCCACACCGTGGCCATGGGCGGCGGTCTGGAACTCGCATTGGGCTGCCACTACCGTGTGGTTGCACCTGGTACCAGCATTGCGCTGCCTGAAGTCAAACTCGGATTGCTCCCCGGTGCCGGTGGTACGCAGCGTTTGCCGCGCGCCCTGGGTGTGGAACCCGCGCTCAACATGATCGTCAGCGGCGAGTCCATCAAGGCCGAAATGCTGGCCATGCTGCCCGGTCAAAAACTGTTTGACAAGGTTGCCGCATCACCTGCGTCTCTGGCGGAAGAGGCTTTTGTCTTTGCGCGCTCTGTGGCGGCGACACGCCCCTTGCCTTTGGTGCGCGACCTGCCTTGCAAGCATCCCCTGGGCGATGCGTACTTTCAGTTCGTGCGCAACATGGTGGGCGCGGTGTCCAAAAATTTCCCCGCACCCTTGCAATGCGTGGATGCGGTGGAAGCCGCGACGACCAGCCGTTTTGACGCCGGCATGGCCAAAGAGCGTGAGATCTTCATCAAGCTGATGTGGACCTCTGAGAGCCGGGCGCTGCGCCACCTGTTCCTGGGTGAGCGCGCCGCCTCCAAGATTCCGGATGTGCCGTCTGACACCCCGCTGCGCGACATCCAAAGCGTGGCCATCATTGGCGCGGGCACCATGGGTGGTGGCATTGCCATGAACTTCATGAACGCCGGTGTGCCGGTCAAGATGCTGGAAATGAAACAAGAAGCCTTGGACCGTGGCCTGGCCACCATCCGTGGCAACTACGAAGCCCAGGTCAAAAAAGGCAAGCTCAAGCAAGCCAAGTTGGATGAACGCATGGCGCTTCTGTCCACCACCCTGAGCTACGACGACCTGAGCGGCACCGACATGGTGATTGAGGCAGTATTTGAAGAAATCGGCGTCAAGGAAGCCGTGTTCAAAGAACTCGACCGCGTAATGAAGCCGGGTGCCATCCTGGCCTCCAACACGTCCACTTTGGACTTGAACAAGATTGCCTCGTTTACCAAGCGTCCTCAGGACGTGGTGGGCCTGCATTTCTTCAGCCCCGCCAACGTCATGAAGCTGCTCGAAGTCGTGCGCGGTGAGAAGACCGCCATCGACGTCATGGCCACGGTCATGGCCGTGGCCAAGAAGATCCGCAAAACTGCGGTGGTGTCCGGCGTGTGCGACGGCTTTATCGGTAACCGCATGATTGAGCAATATGGCCGCCAAGGTGGCTTTTTGCTCGACGAAGGCTGCACGCCCGAGCAGGTCGACAAGGCGATGGAAAAGTTCGGTATGGCCATGGGCCCGTTCCGCATGGGCGACTTGGCTGGCAACGACATTGGCTGGGCCA
>CAIWRE010000251.1 GCA_903914985.1 uncultured beta proteobacterium
AAAAACCGTCAGCTGGCTTTCATCATGGTTGCACCAGATTCGTCACAAGTCTTGCTTTCTTTAATCAGGTTGACTTGCTGCTCAAACGAGCGGCTCTGGTCCATCAGCTTGACCATGACCGACAAAGAGTTGACGTTGCTGCCTTCCAGAGCACCAGCCGTCAGGTTGGGCGCAACGGGGCCTGCTGTGATGTCGGTTCCCACGTCGGCGGCCGCCACCATAAAGAGCCCGTCAGGGCGGCGCTGCAATGGGGTTTGGCTGGCGTCACGCAGCATCAAGGTGCCGATTTGCAGAGGCGGCGTGGTCAGAGGCTGGGCCGGATCGCTGCCCCACACGGTGCCATCGGAGCGGATGGTGACGCGCACGCCCGGCGGAATGGTGATGGCGCCGCCATTGCTGCCGCGCACCAGGACGCCACTGCTGTTCTCGAGTGCGCCGTTCGCGTTCACCCGCAGATCGCCACGCCGTGTGAACGCCAAGGTGCCATCCATCGCTGTCACGCCCAACACGGTGCTGCCGCTCATGGCGACATCCAGGTCATTGCCGGTGGCCAGTACCGGGCCACCTTTCATGGAGATGTAGTCCTCGGCAAATGTCTGCGGCTGAAAACGAGTTTTCAACCCGGAGCCCTCCACCGCCACCGTGCGCATGGCGGCTTCAAAACTGCGCTTGAAGCCGGTGGTGGTCGCGTTGGCCAGCTCATTCACCGACATTTGGCGGCTGAGCGACTGCTCGGTCATTGCCACTGCGGCGTTAAAGGCTAAGCGATCCATGGTGTTTGCTCCTTAGCTGGGGTTGCTAACAACGGTCTTAATTGCGCAGGTTGATGATGGCCGAGGTCATCGTCGAACTGGTCTCAATCGCTTTGGCATTGGCTTGGAAATTTCGCTGCGCGGTGATCAAGTCCACCAGCTCTTGCGTCAAGTCCACATTGGCGCGCTCCACTGCGCCTGCGCGCAGCGTGCCAAATCCGGCAGATCCAGCCGCTCCCAGCTTGGCCGTGCCCGACGCGGCGGAGGCCAGGAACGTCGAGTCACCCATTTGGCGCAGACCTGAGGGGCTGGAAAAGTTGGCCAGCAATATTTTGGCTAGAGATTGTTGGGTGCCGTTGGAGAACGATGCGCTCACCAGTCCATCGTTGCCGATCGTCACACCGACCAGGTCGCCTTCAGGTGCGCCGTCTTGTGACTGCGACAAGACCGCGAAGGGCGACGAGTACTGGGTGGACGCCGAGTAGTCCACGTTGATCGTCAACACACCCTTGCCGCCTAGCAGGTAGACCGGTTCCAACTGTGTTCCTTGAACCGGGGAGATCAATTTTCCGGAGGTGCTGAATGTCAGCTCACCTTTGGTGAGGTAGACCGGAGACCATTTCGGCAGATTGACGAAGCCGTCGCCGCTGGTGGTTTCGTTGCCCAGACCATCGATGTACTTGGGCTGCGAGATGCCGCCGGAGATGTCCGCGTGCTGTGTCGGTTTGATCCAGGTGGAATCGGTACCGCGCGCAGCGGAAACCTGTTCCAGGCCCCAGTCGCCGCTGCCCGATATTTTGAAGAAGGAGCTCGAACCGGTGGTGCCACTGGTAAACGTAAAGCGTTTGTTCACCGGGTCGAAATCGACCTTCGCGCCGTTGACGGTCATGGGTGCGCCGGTTGCGCTTTGTTGGCCCATGGCATTGATGCCGGCTTGCAACGCAGCCTTGAATGTGTCCAGCGAATAGTCGGGGCGGGGAGGAATGACCACCGTTCCTTTGACACCGTCCACAGTCACGACGAAGCTGTTGTTGGTGTTGTCGACACCGAAGTTGCTGGTAATGTTTTTCAGTGGTGTCGAGCCAACCGCCACGGCTGGCGTGGATGGAATACCGCGCAATGCCACGGTGGACGTGCTCACCTGGTTGACCGGCAGGTCCGCGGCACCCCCGTTGGCTTTCAAACCAAACATCTGGGCGCCGATGGAGTTGGATGCCACGCCTGTGATGGACAGGCTGGACGTGTCGCCCGTGGTGCCCGACTTCATGGTGAACATCTTATTGACCGAGTCATACGACATGGACATGCCGTAGCGTTGGTCCAACAGCAAGCGCATCGGCAGACCGTTAGGAATCACTTTGGCACTGTAGTGGCCTGTGATGTTGTCCAGCGTGATGGGTGTGGGCGTGAGCTGAAACAGGTCATTCTTCAACACCGTCGGTGGTGTGTTGATTTTGAGTGTCGCTGCGCCGTCGGTGAATTTAAAGCTGGAAGTAGAGTAGTCGTAGCTCACCTTGATGGAGTTGGTGGTGCTGCTGGCGAGGTCGACCGGGTTGCGGTCAAGTTGCGCTTGCATGGCCGCTACCATTTGTTCGGTGGTGATTTGTTTCGGGTTGGTGGGCAGTCCGTCCTGCCCTGGCACCAACAGGATATTGATGGGACGCTCGGTAGTGATGGGGCTGGGGTCGGTGCTGGTCGTTGTCAGGCGGCTGCTGGTGATTTGCAACACACGGCTGTTGGGATCGGACAGATCGAAATACGCCTGGTCGCCGAACCGTTGGTTCAACAGGTTGGTCACTTCCGACGCCATCTCAGCGCCGTTGATCTTGGTATCGGCCCGGGTCAGGTAGCTCAAGTCCACGTTCACCGGATTGCCGCTTCCGTCCACATCGACCTGGAAGACATTTTGCAAATCGGACTTGGTTTTGTCGTAGTAGGTCACGGCACCGGCGGCGGCGGTGGCGGCGGCCGTGGCGGCAGTGAGAGCGGTGCCGCTCAGGCCGGCGGTGGCTGCCGCAATGGCCGCGTTGGTTGCCAGGACATTGGCGGTTGTTTCCTTGGTGGTACTGGCAATTTGTTCTTCGCTGGGGTTAGCACCCAGCCCGGCCAGTGCGGCGGTGACCGCGTCTGTCATGGCTTGCGTGGGGCTGGCAAGCGCGGCCGTCAGCGCGGCAGCGCTGGGGTAGGTTTTTGCCAACACAGCAGCGTTCGCCGAGGCGGTGGCCGCGGCAATAGCTGCGGTGGTAGCGCCGGAGGGAAGTGCAGCAACGGCCGCTGCCGCACCCACACTGAGCGCTTGTGCATTGGCCGTGTCGTTGACCGTCTTGAAGTTAACCCCGTTGCTGAAGTCAAACTGGGTCACGGTTTCGCCCGACACCGCAGCGGGTACGGAACTGCGTTTGTCGGTCAAATCGCTGATGGAGAACAGCTGGGTTTTGGCGGTGGTCAGTTCATCTTTGACCTGCGAGTAAGGTGCAAGCTGGCCGTACTGATCGACATAGAGTGCGGAGCCTGTCGCGTCAGTTGCTTGTTGCAGCGATGCCTTCACCAGCTGGTCGCCGACATACACCTGGGTTTGCCAGGTGTTGGTCGGGTTGGTGGCATCGGCACTGCGGGTCTTGATGTAGTACACCGTGGCCAGGTAACCATTGCCACTGGCGTCATACACGGTGAACGCCGTGCTTTTGTTGTAAGTTGCGGGGTCCGTGCGGTTGAACGAGGCCGTGATCACGGTGGCATCGGCGGGAAAGTTCAAACCCAAAGAAACTTCGGTGGTCTGCTTGGCTTCACCGACGGTTTTTTGTGGAATGGTCAAGACCACACGGTCGTTCACGTTCGCGCTGCCGGTCGAGTCCACCGTCGCTGCCATCAAACGCTGGCCTGCCGAGTTCACCACGTTGTACTGCTCGTTGAGCATGAAAGAGCCATTGCGGGTGAAGGTTTCTTGCAATCCATCGGCTGAGCGCATGGGGAAGAAGCCGTCGCCCGTCACCGCCAGGTCCAGCGCGTTGGACGAAAACGCAATATTGCCCTGGCTGAACTCCTGGCTCACTTGTTTGAGCGACACGCCCTGACCGACGGTGGACGATGCTTTTTGCAGGGGCGAGGTGGCAAAGATGTCGCCGAAGTCAGCGCGTGAGCGTTTGAAGCCGGTGGTGCCCACGTTGGCAATGTTGTTGGCAGTGACGCCCAACATGGCGGTAGCTGCATTCAGTCCGGTCAGAGAGGTATAAAAAGACATGGTGGGTTACTCCGGGTTTGGGTAAAGCAAAAAGGGTTTAGCCGTAAATCTTGGTGACGTCAGAGAGCTTGATCGTCTTGCCGCCGGTGACTTGCAGCAGCATGGACTTGTCTGCCTGCTGCGTGACACCCAACACCGTGGCCATGGTGCTTACAGTGGGGGTGGTGTTTTTGCCCCGGACCACGGCCGTTGCAACAAACCGGTAGGTGCCTGCGGGCAATGCGTTGCCCACGTCGTCCTGGCCATTCCAGTTGAAGAGCATGTCGCCTGCGGTTTGCGCACCCGCCGTTTGGGTGCTGACCAGTACGCCTTTGGAATCGAAGGCCTGCAGCGTGATGCCATCGGCGCCTTCGGGCAATGAAATCGATGCGGGCACCGCCTGGCCGGCGACCAACTCTGCGGGGCCGCCGGGCACGGCAACCTTCTGGCCGATCAGGCCGGCGCTACTGGTAATTTGCGTGCTGGCCATGGTGCTCGTAAAGTTCGACAAGCTGGTGGCCATATTGGTCGTGGCTTCGAGCTGTGAGAACTGTGCGAGCTGCGCCACAAAGGCTTCGTTTTTGACCGGATCGAGTGGATCCTGGTTTTTCAGCTGGGTCGTGAACAGCGTCAAAAAGTCAGTTTGTCCCATGGACGACTGACCGGTAGTAGAGCTCAGTGCCGCCTGCGCTGCGCCTGCCGTGGTCTTGATGCCCGTGGGCACTGCAGAGGCCCATGCAGAGTTGTTCAGCGTCGACGAAGAATTGAGAAGATTGAGATTGGACATGGTGGTGCTTCAGTAAAGAAATTAGCTCTTGATGATGTCCAGCGTGCGCATCATGAGCTGGCGGGTGGTGTTCACCACCTCGACGTTGTTCTGGTAGGAGCGGGCCGCCGCCATCATTTCCACCATCTCCGACATCTCGTTGACGTTGGACAGATAGACGTAGCCATCTTTGTCGGCCGACGGGTTGCCCGGGTCTTGCATGCGGGAGATGGACTTGGGGTCGTCGGAGATGCCGGCCACCTTGACGCCACCCATATTGGATTGGTCCACCGAGGCCGTCTGGGCGTCCATGATGGCTTTGAAGGTGACGCGTTTGCCGCGGAATGCGTCTTTGTCAGAGCCTGCCACCGTGCCGGCATTGGCCAGGTTGGAGGCGGTGGCGTTCATACGCACGGTTTGCGCATTCAGCGCCGAACCGGCAATACCAAAAATATTGTCAAGTGCCATGGATTAGTCTCCGCGCAGCGCTTTGCGAATACCGCTGATGCGGTTTTCGAGGATGCTCAAGGTGGTTTGGTAGTCGGCGGCGTACTGACCGAACTTGGCCTGTTCGACCGGGAGTTCAACCGTGTTGCCGTCGAATGCCACGTTAAAGGGCGTGCGGTATTTGAGACCGGTGCCGTTGTCCATTTCACCGACGGGGAAGTGCACCGCGTCGGTCGTGCGCATCGCCGTGTCCTGGGTGTCTCTCAAGACCTGGCGGAAATCAATGTCCTGCGCTTTGTAGTTGGGCGTGTCGGCATTGGCAATGTTGCGCGACAGCACTTCCATGCGCTGGCTGCGCATACCCAACGCCTTTTCATGCAGGCTAAAGGTGTTGTCAAGGATGTTCATACACGCTCCAAGGCTCCGGGTTGACATGCTGGTTTGCCGACACTGATGCCGGAAAACCCTCGTATGAACACCCTGACTGCAACTTGCATGCCAAGCGGAAATTGCCGTAGGTGCAAGGCCCTGTGGCGGCGCCTTGCTGGCCTGACTCCGTAGGGGATAGGCACAGGCGCCTGGCAAGCGGGTGGGAGGCGGCAAACTATTGCCGCTGTCGGAAAATCGGGTTGCCGCCACGCCGGGGGCGGCCCGTGCCGGGCCGCGTTACGCTTTAAGGCAGATTGTTCTCGACGTACTGTTGCGCGCGCTGCGCTTGTACCCGTACCGCAGCGGGCAGCATTTGCCCCAAGCGTGCCGCTGCATTGCTCAGCAAGCCTTGGCGGATGGACTGGCGGGTAATCGGCGCGTTGGTGTCGCTGCCCACGTGCAGCGCACGGGCCTGTTGCCCCTGGATATTCAGCGGCACATTGCTGTGGGCCGTTGCCCTTGAGGCGGGGTTGAGCACCGACAGGTAGAGGTCTTCCAAGCCCGCAGGGCCCTGGCTTTTCAGGCCCACGTCGTCAAAGTACTTGTCCACCAGACTCAATTGTTTGTGCACGCTCAGGTCCAGAATCGCACGCGGATTGGCCGCGTAACCAGCCGAAGCCGCGCCGCGCGAAGGGCCGTCACAGAACTGGATGATGCCGTGGCAGCGCTGGTTGCTGGCCCGCGGGTTCATGCCATCGCTCTCCATCAGGGTCATGCGTGCAAAGTCGTCGGGCGCAAAGCCATGGTTGTCGGCCATTTGCAAAATTTTGTCGTACACCGCCGTTTTTTCAGCCGGTGGAATAAATCCTTTGGCCACGGCGCGGTCCAGCGTTTGTTGCAACACGGGGTGGGCACCTGCCGCGGCTCCCGACATGGGTGTGGACACGGCCGCAGAGGGCGGGCTGGTCGCCGCAGCCATGGTGGCGGCAAGGGCGGGCGTCAGCGGCGTGAACTTGGGCGAGCGCACGTCATACACCATGGCCGCAGTGGCCACCGACGCAGAAGTGGGCGTGGCGGCCGGTGGCACCCATGCCAGGCTATGAACCGGGCTGACAGGTGTCTGCAAACTTTGCAGCTCGGTCTGAACCGAGGCCAGCCGGATGCTTTGGCCTGGAAATACCCGGTCAGCATTGCCGATGCCATTGCTGCTGGCCAGTTGTTGCGCCATGCGCATTTCCTGGTTGGCGTTGAGCTTGATGCCCAGGGCCTGGGCTTGGTTGCGCACCACACCGATCAGTGTTTCGCCCTGTGCAATGGTGTGCATGCCTGATTTGGCCTGCGCTTGTTGCAACAGCTGAGAAAACTGTTTCGTACTGCCTGGGTTCCCCGCCGCAAGGGGCGCAGTGCCACCGCCCGCGGGCAGGAGCGGTGCGCTAGCGTTGGTTGGGGCTGCGTGGCGTGTCCACATAGGGTTCAGTGTTGTACGGGTCCGGGTGGTTTCTGTCGGTTCAAAAAATGGCAGCGGACCGGTTCACTCGCAGCGTGGCATTGTTCTTGCGCTGGAGGGGGAGGGCCCCGGCCCCTGTCATTTTTTCAACATACAAGGCTCTTGATGCAATTGCTGTGCCACTCGCGATTTCCGACCCTGCTCTGCCGTGGTGGTAAGGCCGTGGCCGGGCGGCGCTGGCTGGCGGCCTTGTGCTTGCTGGGGGCGGGACTGTGCGCTGCCCAGACGCCGGTCACGATGCAAGCCGACAAGCTATTGACGGAAGTCGGACAGTGGGTGCAACAGACACAGAAATTGGATGCCAGCCAATTCAGCTTTGCGCCACTGGACAGCCGGGTGCAATTGCAGAGTTGCGAGCGCCCCCTGATCATGGACACGCCTTTTGCCGCCCGCGAGACCGTGCGGGTGCGCTGTCTGGGGAGTTCCACCTGGCAGCTGTATCTGCGTGTGGTGCTCAAGCCCGGCGTGGCGCCCGGTCTGGTAGCGCAGGCCCCCACGCCCGGCACATCAGCACAGGCCAACGAACCGGCCGCTGTCGTGCCTGCAAGCCGCAAAGTGGTGGTGGCGACCCAGGTGATGCGCACCGGCAGTATTGCCAAACGCGACATGTTGCGTGAAGTAGAGCTGCCCGCCCAGGGTTCTGAATCGCAACTGATTGTGTCGGTCAGCGAGGCCGAAAACAGTGAATTTGTCCGTGAAGTGCAGCCGGGCGTCCCCTTGCACACCTACGACCTGCGCCGTGCCGTGGTCATCAAACAGGGGCAGGTTGTCACCTTGACGGTGGGCCAGGGCGGCGGGTTTAGCATCACTGCGCGCGTGGAAGCGCTGCAGGATGGCAAAATTGGTGAACAAATCCGCTTAAAAAATCCGGAGTCGGGCCGATTACTAACGGGTACAGTCACCGGACCGAACGCCGCACGCGGCTTGTAAAGTTTTTTTCATTATTTTTGCGATTGGCCCTCAAGTTTTTCCCAGAGCTGTCGATTTACTGAGTAATAAACCCATTTGACTGACTGAAGTTACCAAAGCGAGCCCACCATGACAGACGCCATCAACCCCTTCTCCCGGCCGGCCGCGTCAGATCTTCTTGCGCGCAAGGCCTTGGACAAGCTCTCCCTCGCGACCAGCGCGGCCACGTCGGCGGGTGCTCCGGTGCTGCCGGAAGTGGCCCTGGCTGCCAGCAAGTCGGCCGCTGCGGCCCAGGGTGCCGATGTGGCGGGTTTTAATGAAATCAAAGCCCGCCTGAAGCAAGAGCCGGACTTTGACCGGGCCAAGGTGGATGCCATCAAGGAATCGATCGCCAACGGCCAGTACCCGCTCAACCCCCGCCGGATCGCCGAGAGCTTTGTCGGCTTGGAGCAGATGATCGGCCAATGATCCTAACCGCCGAGCATTCACATTGACCGATCCAGTGGCTTACGCCAAGCAGCTTGCCGACCAGTTGGAGCAGATGCTGGAGCAAGAATTTGAAACCCTGCGCACCCAGGAAATCGACCAGTTCGAATTGATCCAGCCGGTGAAAACCGAGTTGCTGGAGGAAATCACACGCCTGGCGCCCTCCGCGAACGATATTCAAGTGTTGCCGGAGTGGCAGGAATTTCGCAACACCATGATTCTGTGCCGCGACCTGCACCGGCGCAATGCCGTGCTGATGGAACGCAAGCTCGAGGCGATCCGCGGAACCTTGGAGAGTTTGCGGTCGGAAGACCCATCCAGTTCGGTCGAGGTCTATGACCGTTTAGGACACGTTTCCCGTTTCGGACGCAAGTCCGGCTACAGCGACGCCTGACCCTCTTCGGCGCTCACGGTCTCCTCTGCAGGCACCGCGTCCAAGCTCTCGTCGCCCGGGCGCATGCCCTTGAGCCAGTACACCCACGACAAAATGACTGCCACGGCGGTATAGAGCTCCGGTGGCACTTCCTGATCTACGTCCAGGCGGCTGAGCAAGGCCAAAAGCGCCGGATCCTGGGTAATGAACACGCCGTTGGCACGGGCTTCGGCGATCATCTCGAGCGCCAGTTCGTCCTCTGCCTTGGCCGTGACCATGGGCGCGGCGTGGTTGCCGTATTCCAAGGCAATGGCCTGGCGGCGCGCACTCATACCCGGAAGTCCAGTACGGTGCCAGGCATCGCCTGGGGCTGAACCACGGACGGCGCCGAGGGCCGTGCCCCGGCAAAGGCCTGAAACGAGCGCATGGCCAGCCCGGCTTCGCTCAGGTTTTGGCGCAAAGCATCCGCACCTTCCCGCGCCAGGGCCACCACAGAAGGACGCAGCGCCCACATGGACAAGTCCAAATGGCTCTCACCGTGCAAGTCGGCCTTGAGCCACAGCTCGCCGAAGTCCTGGCTGTCCGAGTGCGCACTCACGGTGTAGACGGGATCCCGCCCTGCCTCTTGCGCTTCGCGTTCAAAGCGCAACTCCACGGGGGATTGGTTGGTAAACGGCAGGACGACCGACATGGCCATGGCACCGTCACCCTGGGCGCGCACCGCGCCGATTTGCGCTGCATCCAGATCGCCGAGCGCGCGTTTGAGGCGGTGCACCTCGGGCCCGTGGTCTTCGCCTGCATCCACCATGGCCTTGAGCAGCTGGTGCAGCAACTGTTTGGGATCGAGCGGTGCCGGGTTGCGAATGCGCCCCAGGCCGGTCTCAGAACCCATGGCGCTGATCAGGGCCTGCCGGACCGCCTCCGGCGTGAGCCGCTCGGGTGACAGGCGCATGGCTTGCCATTGGTCCTGCAATTGCAGCTGCAACTGCCCTTGCACCTGGGGCGAGGTGGAAATTTTGGCCAGCACGGCATCGAGTCCCTCGCCGGGCTCAAACAACTCGCGCAGGTCGGGCATGCCAGGTTCGCGGTAGAACAGGCTTGCCAGGCGTGAGAAAACGCCTGTGAATCCGGCAAACGGCAGGGCGACGGCACCGCCGGTTCGGCTGAGTTCGGCCAGCGCAATCGCGGTCACCGCATTGGTTGCGGGCGCGGGTACCGTGGCAGGCGTGGGCGTCTTTGCGCTGATTTCAGGCGCATAAGGCGTGGCGGTTTGTGCCGTCGTTGGGCCGGGCGCGTTGTTGGCCAGCGGGAAGGGCGTCTTGGCTGCCGGGCCCAGCAGCTGCAGCGTCACACTGCCGTCCGCGTGGCTCTGCACCTGGAAACTCAGGCGCTGGCCGACCTCCCAGCCGTTGCCGCGTGGCACGCCGATTTGCCGCCCGCGCAGCAGGAGCGCCAATTGCTCGCCCTGCGACTGCACTGTGGCCTGTACGATTTGTCCGTCTTTAAGTTCCAGCGCGCGCGCAGTGACCGCCTCGACCAGAGGAACTGAGGCCTGGCCTTGCAAAAACGGGGGATTGAGCCGAGCCGGTGCTGTGCTCTCGGCGACGGCAATCACGGGAACTGAACCCAGCGCTTGCGCTCTTCGACCGTCGATGGCGTGACGCGGGGTGGCTGGTCCGGTTCCACGACCGGCGTGGCGCGCGCGCCCAAATGGATGCGCAACAACTCGTCATGGTCCGGCACGGTGAGCGGCACGCCTTTGCGCAGCTTGGGAACTTTTCCCGGAACAAAGGCCTGCGGGTTTTGTGACATAAAGGCCTGTCGCAGCAGTTCGATTTTCAATGGGCTGCCCGGCAAGGTGTGCTCAATCACCTGGTCCAAAGTCTCTTTGGGCTTGGGCTGGTAGCTGCGTGGCACCGCAGCGACGGGTGCGCGCACGGCCTGCTCGGGCGCGGCCGTACTCTGGGATGCGCGGCCGATGCCTGGCACCACACAGCCGCAAACGCCCACCAGCAGCAGCGTCCACAGACCTTGGGCCGCCATGCCGTAGAGGGCGGCGGGCGGGGTTTGGCGCAAAAGGCTTGGCATGGAGGGGTTCCTGATCAAAGAGGTGGGCCGGGGGCTTTAGCGTATGGCGTCGGCCGACCACGCGCTCCAGCTGGTTTGGACGCTTTGGCCATTGCCTGCCACCGCTTTGAGCTGGGCTGAATAGCTCCCCACGGATTGCACTTTGGCCAGCACGGTCTGCGTCGCAGCGCCGGGATTGAGCGCGCCTTGCACCGCGTTCTGGTCATGGGCCAGCACCCACTCGTCGCCGACCCGCACCCCGGCGACACTCCCGGCGTTCACGCGCAACTGGGCGCCAGCGGCCTGGGTCACGTCTGCAATGACCGGCAGGCAGGCCAAGCGTTGCTGCAGGGCCAGGCTCCAAGCGGTGACTTGCTGCGCGACCTGGACACGTGCCGACGGACTCAGGCTTGCGGGCCCCCAGTTGTCTTCTCCGGTTCGCAGGACCAGGTGGGCTGTGCTTTGCAACAGGGGCTGCAGTTGTTTGCGCGCGGTAAGCGTCATGCGAAGCTGCAGGATGACTCCCGGCACTTGCAGGGCAGGAAATGCCGGCAGCGGCGCCTCAGCGCGACCCCCGCGTGGTGCGGGGTCACCCGGGACTTTGGAATCCAAAGCGACGACGTCAAACTTGAGCAGCCAGGGCAGCTCGTCTTTGCCCGACCCCAGCAGCGCATTTTCGTAGCTGGAGCGGGCTTCCTGAGGAGACCGTTCCACCAAGCGCCATTGCGCACTCTGTGCACCGGCGAGTTGCAACTGCGCCATGACGCTGGCCTGCAAAGCGTCCACCACGGGCGCACTGTCGGCGTCCAGGGCGGTAAGGGTGGTCCATCGCCAGCCCAGCACATGCTGCAATTGCCCCTTGGCCAGCGGCTTGCACTGGACCGGCGTTTTGCCGAGGGCGGCAGGCTTCGCGTCGGTACTTTCGGCGTTTTCCCATTCCAGTTTGGCGCTGGCCTCTCCCTGGGCGTCGGTGTTGTAGGCCAGCACGCGCACGCCGCGCACGCGCATACCGGCGCGAAAGGCGCTGAGCTCCTGCAATGCACCATTGCCGTCGATCCACTGGGTGCTCGTCACCTGCGTCGGACCGTCCAAGGCGGCCTGCACCAGGCCTTTGCGGATGGCGGCAAGCTTGTCCTCAGGTGACAGACTCTGGGCCCATAAGGTGCCGGCGGCCACCAGCAGGGCGGTGGCCGCTGCGGCACGCCGGACCGGAGCAGGGGGCATACGCATCAGGAGGCCTATTTGTTTTTCGATGCCAATTGACCTAAGTACAGCATGCGCAGGTCTTGCACCGTGGATTTGTCCAGTGACAACGTCGTCTCATAGGTGTCGTCACCTGCCGGAGTGATGCTGACCAGCGTGGCGCCATAAATGACACCTTCGACCTTGCTGCGGAAGGTGTCGTTTTGCACCACCATATCGGCCACCGTGGCCGTGGCGTCCATGCGCAGGCCATACACCTGCTCGGTCAGCGACCGGTAGGCGTCGAGCTTGGCGGCACGAATGGCCAGCAGGCGCTGCTGTGCCGGGACGCGGTGGTTTTGCACGCTGATCACGGCATAACCGGTGGCGGTCAGTGCCTCGCGCTTTTCGACCAAAGGAAGGCTGGAGAGGGGTATTTCCACATTCGACGTTGCCGCACTGGCGACAGCGGGCGCGCCGGACGGACTGGCAGCCATGGGCAGCGATTGGCAGGCGCAAAGCGTTGCCACGGCCACGGCAAGGGCCATTTTGACGGGGAGCAGGCGGTTCATAGCAGGGTCCTTAGAAGGGGTCTCCCCTCAGTATCGACACCAGGCCACAAAGCTTGAGGGCCGCTGGCTTTGCGCTCGGGCACCCCGACCCGCAGACTTCGGGGGTCTTTCAGGCCGCCTTGCGCAGGTCCGCTTCAGGCCCGGCACCGGCTTGCGGCGGTGCCGTCGAGCCAGGTGTTGAGGCCAAAGCCGGTGCAGTTGCCTGACCGGCAGCTGCCTGGTACCAGCGCAGGGCCTGCGCGTAGTCTTGCGCCGTGCCTTGGCCGTTGGCGTACATAGAACCCAGGCTGAATTGCGCCGCGCTGTCGCCCAGCCCGGCCGCTTGCAGGTAGCAGTGCAAGGCCCGCTCCAGGTCCTGCGCAACATGCTCACCCCGGAAATGCAGATGCCCCAGTTGGTACCAGGCGCGTGCGTCGCCTTGTTCGCTGGCCTGTTCCAGCAGCGCCAGGGCCTGCGCGCCTTCCTGGGCATCACACAGGCCTGCCAGTTGCACCAAGGCGGGTGCATAGCCCAGTGCGCCAGCGCGCCCGAAACTGAGTTTGGCCTGCTGCAAGTCCTTGGGCAGAACCACGCCTTGCAGTCGCATTTGACCGAGGTTGTAGTGCGCCAGCGCGTCGTCCTGGTCGGCCGCGGTTTGCAGGTGCATCAGCGCCTGGCCAGCGCCCTCCGAGCCGGGGGAAGAGGCGGCTTGCTGTAACAGTAGCACCCCCAGATTGGTGTGGGCGGCGGCTATTTGGCCTTTGACTGCGCGGGCATAGCACTGGGCCGCGCGTGCGGGATCGCGCGGTGTGCCCAAGCCTTGGGCGTGCATCAGGCCCAGGTTATAGGCGGCACTCGGGTCGCCTTGGTCTGCCGCTTGCTGGTACACCTGCAGCTGACGGCCGTAGTCCGGCATGGTTTTCAGGCCTTGGGCCTGCAAGAGCCGCAGTTGGTAGAGGGCTGCAGGGTGGTCCTGATCGGCCGCTTTTTGCAGCCAGCGCAAAGCGGCCATTTCATCACTTGGCACTGCACCGCCCGCGTGCAAAAGCATGCCAGCGGCGTACTGGGCCAAGGCGTCCCCCTGTCCCGCCGCCTGCACGTACAAAGCCAATGCAGCGCCGAGGTCTTGCTCGACACCCACGCCTAAGGCGTACAGCACCCCCAGGTTGTGCTGGGCCCAAACGTTGCCGAGGTCGGCGCTGGCCTGGTAGTAACGCAGCGCTGCGTCGCGCACCTCCGGCGGCTCGTCGGCCGAGAAGGCCAGTCGCGGCGTGGTTTGCGGCGTCGCCAGCGCATCGTGCATGCAGCCCAGGTTGAACAAAGCGTCGCTGACACCCAGTTCTGCGGCGCTGTGCAGCCAGGCCAGCGACTGCGCGGTGTCTACCGCCTGCGGTGCGCCCCAGGCCTGGGCCATGGCCGCGTTGAATTGCGCCAAAGGGTTGCCTTGCTCGGCAGCGCTGACCAGCAACTGCTGCGCGCGCTCCAGGTCCATGGTGGCACCCTGGCCTTGCAAATGCATCAGGCCCAGGTTGTATTGGGCCAGTGCGTCACCTTGGTCGGCGGCGAGTTGGTACCACTGGCGCGCCAGGGTGTGGTCCACGCTCACACCCAAACCGCCGTGGTACATCATGCCCAGATTGCACTGCGCCCGCGCGTCGCCCTGGTCGGCCGCATGGTGAAACCATTGCCGCGCCTGGGCCAGGTTTTGGGTCACACCCTGGCCGGCGCTGTACATGGCGCCCAGTTGAAATTGCGCGACGGCCAGACCCCGGTCTGCGGCCATTTGGTACCACTGCAGGGCTTCGGCATAGTCTTGCGCCACGCCATAGCCGTTGGCGCTCAGGGTCCCGAGGTTGAACTGCGCCGGGGCATGGCCCAACGCAGCAGCGGAACGGTAATGGCCCAGCGCGCGCTCCAAGTCCGGCTCCGCACCGTTGTTCTGGGCGTGCCAGACGCCCAGGTTGTAATGGGCATCGGCGTGGCCCTGGTCCGCGGCCAAACCGAAATAATGCAAGGCGCCCTCGGAGTCCGGGCTGCCACCCTGACCCAGCGACAGCATGAGGCCCAGGTTGTATTGCGCCGGGGCATCGCCCTGGTTGGCCGCGAGCTGGTACCACTTGCGTGCCAGCACCGCATCGTGTTCTGCGCTTTTAGGGTTGGAAAGCAAGAGGCCCAGGTTGAACTGGGCATAGGTATGACCCTGGGCTGCAGCCGACTCAAACCACTTGCGCGCCTGGGTGTTGTCCGGTTCCACACCTTCGCCGCTCGCATACATGCAGGCCAGGTTGAATTGGGCGGTAGCGTGCCCCTGCAAAGCCGCGCGTTCAAACCACTGCGCCGCCTGGGATTGGTCTTGTGCCACGCCCTGGCCATTGGCATACATAAAGGCCAGGTTGGTTTGCACATCGGGCAAGCCCTGGGCTGCGGCCAGCTGGTACCAGTGCAGGGCCTGGGCATAGTCCTGCGGCACACCTTGTCCGTTGGCGTACATAAAGCCCAGGTTGTACTGGGCCGCGGCGTAGTCCTGCGCGGCCGCCAGCCGGTACCACTTCAGCGCTTCGGCGTAGTCCTGCACCACCCCCTGGCCGTTGGCGTACATAAAGCCCAGGTTGTTTTGCGCAGCGGCATAGTCCAACGATGCCAGCGGCCGGGAGATGCGCAGCGCATTGGCATAGTCGCCCCGCCGGTAGGCGGCGTCGGCGTCGGACAGCAGATTATTCAAAGCACGAACTCATTGCTGCGGTTCCCGCAACGGGCCCAAGGCGTGGTGTTGCACCGGGTGGGACTGATGCTCCACGGCGTACAACTTTTGGCCATGGGGCACGTGGGCTTGCTGCGCGATGATGGGCGCCGTATGCGACGCAAACGCGGTGCTCAGGGGACGCGCGCCGGGCGCAGCCGCTTCGAGGTGCTGAGCGCCACTGGGGCGGTGTTTCACATCATTCATGGCGGGTCCTGGTGGGTGTCGGTGTGGGGTGCGCGGGATGCAAGGGTCTGTTTTTTGACGATTTTCGCGTTATTTTTGATTCACGCAAACTGCGTGCCAAATTTCTTTTGCCCGGCGTTCAGGGCGTTATCGGATGCAGCGCCTCCAGCAAGTGCTGGACTTCGGCATCCGACAGACGCGCTATGTCGAAATGCTGGTGCTCCGCGACCAAGGGCGCAAACCAGTGGTCGGCGAATGCCTTGAACAAGTCGGCGTCCCAGGGCAGGGTGCGCAAGCTGCTCAGGGTGGCCCAGTTCCAGTGCGAGGTTTGCGACCGGATCCAGCCAAGGCTCCAGGGCAGGTGGGGGTTGGCACTGAGCCGCTCCCAGTCCCAGGGGCAGTCCTGGCGTGCCAGCAAGTCTGCAGTCCAGGGGAGATTTGCGCTGCTGCTCAAGCCTGCCCAGTCCCATTCGGCGCTGAAGCGGTCTATCAGCGACTCGCTCCAGCGCAAGCCCGGGTTCCAGCTCAGGCTGTCCCAGTCCCAGTGGTCCTGGTAGCGCGCGATCAAGGCCTCCGACCAGGGCAGGGCGGGGTTGGCGCTGAGCGCGTCCCAGTCCCAGTCGCCTGCCGGCGCGTCGGCAATCAGGCGATCGGTCCAGGGCAGGGCGGTGTTTTTGCTGAGGCCTGACGGATCCCAGCGTCCGCGCCACGCCTGCAAAAAGGCGTCGGTCATTGGCATATAGGGGTTGGCGCTCAGGGTAGGCCAGTCCCAGTGCTCCGCATAGCGGCTGATCAGGGCCTCGCTCCAGGGCAGGTGCGCAGCGGCGCTCAGCGACTTCCAGTTCCAGCGCGGCGCATGGTGGTCGAGCAAGCCTTCGCTGTAGCGCAAGCTGGGGTTGCCACTGAGCCAGTGCCAGTTCCACTGGCTGGCAAATTCCTGAACCAGGGCCGCATCCAGCGGCAAAGAAATATTGGCGCTTAGCCCGGTCCAATCCCAGCGCTCGGCGTAGGCGTGCAACAGCGATGCGGTCCAGGGCACTCCGGTGTTCCAGCTCAGGCCGGTCCAGTCCCAGCGGTGGGCATTGCTGTGAATAAACGCGGCGCTCCAGGGCAGGTCGGCGTTGCCGCTGAGCGCCGCCCAGTCCCAGCGGTAAGCGTTGGCGTCCAGCAGTGCGCTGCTCCATGGCAGGGCGGGGTTGGCGCTCAGTGCGCGCCAGTTCCAGCGATCGGCGTGGCCATCCAACAGTTCGGCGCTCCAGGGCAGGCTGGGGTTTTTGCTCAAGGCATCCCAGTCCCAAGCGCTGGCGTGCTGCGCGATCACCTCCGCGGTCCAGGCCACGGCGCGGCTGGCGCTTAAGCGTTTCCAATCCCACACCGGGGCAAACGACTCCAGGTGCGCGGCGGTGAGAGGGAAATGGTGGTGCAGACACTGGACAAACAAAACAGGATGCTCGCGGAAAAACGCCAGCACCTGCGCCTCTTGCAGCAGCGCCAGTGCGCCGGAGGCGGCTTTCAGCCGGTCCCGTGTGCCCAGGGTAAGCGTGGACGGAGTCTGGACAACAAGAGGGTTCATAGGCCGCCGCCGGAGCTGCCACTTTGCGTCAGCGCATGGGCGCCTGGCGCTTGCGCGTAACGCTCCAGTTCAGTCTGCAAGTAGCGCGCCTGTTGGCTGAACCACACGCTCCAGTTGCTCTGGGTGCTCAGGGTTTGCCACGTGGGGCTGCGCATCAGGGCCGTGCGATCCCGCAAGTGCTGCTCCAGGCGGGCCTTGAGCGCTGCGGCTTGATGGCTGCTTGCACCGGAGCTCACTGCGCTTGGCGACGCGGCGTCGGTGCCCGCCTGTGGCGCCGCACTGACCTGCAGCGCCAAGGCCTGCAGCGCGGCCAAATCGTTGTTCTCGTAGCCCGCTTGCAGCAATTGAAACAGGGCTTGCGCTTGCGCCTTGCCGTCTTCGTCGACCCGGTCGGGGTGCAAGCGCATAGCGAGTTTGCGATAGAGCTGCTTCATTTGCGCCTGGGCCTGGGGATCCAAGGGGGGCGCGGGCAAGGGCTTGGCGTTCTGGGCCCGGGTGTAGCGGTCAAACTGTTCCTGCGCCTGTTCGGCCTCGGTGCGTGAAGCGTCGCTCCCGGACTGCGCATGCAGCTTCTGCAGGTGCTGGCGTTTGGCGTCCAGGCACTCCCGCAGCAAAGGCCCGATGGCTTCGTCCTGCGCCTGGTCAAAGGCGTTGAGTGTGCGGTGCATGTCGGCCAGTTCCGCTTGAAGCGCCACTGTGTGGGCTTGCAGCAAATCGGTTTGCCATGCGGGAGCCCAGTGCAGCGGATCGTCGTAAGTGGCCAGCGCACCCTCGACCACGGGCAGGGCCGCCTCGCCCTCACCGGGCCGCAGAGCCTGGGACCCGGCATGGTCGGCCGCCCATTGCGCCAGCCCGCGGTGACAGTCCTGCACCACCCCGGCGTTGGTCTGCACCAGCAGGCCGGCAAACCGGGCGTCAGGCACTGCTTTCAGAGGTCCCAGGTCCCCGCTGACTACGGTGACCGCGTCGATCACACACACCGAGGTGTGCAGGTGCGGCGCACCCCGGCGCAATCGATGCAGCGTGGCACCCATGGCCGTGAGGCGCTCCCATGCAATGCCTGGCGCCTGGTCTTGCGGCTCACCCGAGACCACCAGGGTCACTGCAAGCCCTTTGCGGCTGCAGGCCAGCAACAGATCAAAGAGTGTGCGTCCACAGGCCCCACTCAAACCGCAGACCACGTGCTGTTGCGCGCGGGCGAGCCGATTCGCCAGCAAGGTGTGTGCGTCTGAAAAGTGAAGGGACTCTGCAAGGTCGGTCATAGCAATCGAATGGGGTAGCCAAGGCGCAAGGGGGGTGTCCCGGAGATGGGCCCGGGCGCAGCGCCGAGCGCATCGCAGGCGCGATGGCTAATCAAAGTCCTTGTAATTGCTGCGTTGGCAGGCCCGCGCCATGTCCTGGGCTTGGGCAATTTGCGCTTGGGTCATGTGTTGGGCCACAAAATCGCGCCCGTAGGCCGACGCAGCATGACCGCCGACAGCGCCCAGGTTGAACCACATATGGGCCCGCGCATAGTCCTGCAGGACACCTGCGCCATTGGCGTACAGCCAACCCAGGGCCGCTTGGGCGTCGGCATGGCCTTGTGCCGCGGCCAGCCGGTAATTCACCAAAGCCCGGGCGAAATCGGGAGGCGATGCCGCCTGCTGCAATGCACCCAGGTCGTACTGGGCTTGGGCCTCGCCTTGGTCTGCCGCCAGCTGCAGCCACAGCATGGCCACTTCGGCACTGGCAATCGTGCCCTGGCCGTTGGCAATCATGACACCCAGGTTGTACTGGGCCTGCGCATCACCCTGGTCGGCGGCTAACTGGTACCAGGCCAAGGCGACGGCGTCGTCGCGTTCAACATCCTGGCCTGTGGCATACATCAGGCCTAAGTTGTATTGGGCTGCAACATCGCCCTGCTTGGCGGCGGCACGGTACCAATGCACGGCCTGCCCGGGGTTCTTGGCCATGCCCTGACCCAGGCTGTACATCACGCCCAAGTTGAATTGGGCAGCGGCGTCGCCTGCGTCGGCGGCCAGGGTGTACCACTGCACCGCGCGCTCGACGTCCACCGGGACATCCGTCCCCGCCGAAAACAAGAAACCCAGGTTGAACTGCGCATGGACATGGCCTTGCTCAGCGGCAAGGGTGTACCAATGCCGGGCTTGGTGGATGTCCCGTGGCACACCGTGGCCATTGGCATACATCACACCCAACCCATACTGCGCCGCGGGGTCACCTCGGGCCGCACTTTGTTCGTAGCAGGTCTGCGCCAGCAGGAAGTCTTTTTCCACGCCTTGGCCGTTGGCGTACATGACGCCCAGATTGCTCTGAGCCGTCGTGTCGCCCTGGTCAGCCGCGCTTTGGTACCAGCGCAGGGCTTGGGCAAAGTCCACTTCACCGCCTTGGCCATTGGCATACAGCGCGGCCAGATTGGACTGTGCATAAGCCAAACCCTGCTCGGCAGCGGCGCCATACCACTTGCGGGCCTGCACGAAATCCTGCTCCACGCCCTGTCCGTGGGCATACATCACCGCCAGGTTGGATTGCGCCTGTGCTGCGCCAAGCTCTGCAGCCTGCTGGTAACACTTGAGCGCCTGCGCAAAGTCTTGGGGCACCCCCTGGCCGTTGGCATACATCAGGCCCAAATTGTTGAGCGCTGCGAGTTGGAGGTCGGGAGCGTTGTCGGTCACGGGCGGGGATTGAAATCAGATCGATTATGCCGCTGGGAGGGGGACGACGGGTCTGTGGAAATAAAAACACGAATTAGGCGAATTCGTTGAATTTCATATTAATTTTAAAAAAACACCTCTGTACTGTCCGATAACTGACACTTTTCTGATGATAATGAATTTCGTTCATTTTTTGCACTGTCTGCCCCTCCATCCATGTCCAGAACCCCGTTGAGTTTCGTTGGTGAAAGCGATGCCATACGGGCCATCCGTGATTTGCTGCCCGTGGTGGCTGCGTCGAGTTCGACGGTCTTGATTACCGGCGAAAGCGGCACGGGCAAGGAAATTGTGGCGCGCTCGCTGCACGATCTTTCGCACCGCGCCAACGCCAACTTTGTCCCCATCAACTGCGCAGCCATTCCCAAAGACCTGATCGAGAGCGAACTCTTCGGCCACCGTAAAGGGGCATTTACCGGCGCGGTCACCGACCGGGTCGGGCGTTTTGAGCTCGCCCACAACGGCTCTATTTTTCTGGATGAAATTGGCGATTTGCCGTTGGAGCTGCAAGTCAAACTGCTGCGCGTGCTGCAAGAGCGGGTGGTGGACCCGGTGGGCAGCACCAAGCCTGTGCCGGTGGATGTGCGGGTCATTGCCGCGACCCACCGGGACCTGGAGGCGGAAATTGCCGCCGGGCGCTTCCGCGAAGATTTGTATTACCGGCTCAATGTGCTGCCGCTCAACACGCCGCCCTTGCGCGAGCGGGCGTCCGACGTGCCACTGCTGTTGAACTTTTTTGCCAAGCACCACGCCGCCCATGGCGAAAAGCCGATCACCTTTGCGCCCGACTTTGCCTATGCCTTGCAGGCCTACCCCTGGCCTGGCAATGTGCGCGAATTGTCCAATTTGATTGACCGCTTCAGCACCTTGTTTTCCGGGCAGTGTTTGCAGCTCAAGACCTTCTCGTCCTCTTTGTTGCCCAAAGGGCTGGCGGCGTTCAAGGTCCAAGCCGAGGCCGGCGAGTTGCCGGTGATGGACCCCTCCATGCAAGGCACGGCGGGTGCCTGGGTGGATTCGCCTGGCACTGGCGGGATGTTTGACGACACGTCAGATGAGCTCGCGGGTGAAGGTAGCCCCAACGCGGTCGAGCAAATGACGTTCATGTCCCAGGGCTTGCCGGTGCTGCCACCGGAAGGGTTGTCGCTCAAACACCGTTTGGCGGAAATTGAGCGGGACCTGATCGCCCAGGCGCTGAGCCGTACCAACGGCAACGTGTCGCAGACCGCACGCATCTTGAACGTGCAGCGCACCACGCTGATCGAAAAAATCCAGAAATTCGGTTTGCGGGAAGGCTGAACGCCCTCACGCTCAGCCTTCGCTGCAGCGACTAAGGCGCTTCCTTACCCTGGGGCTGGGTACGGGGGTATTGCACCAGAGTCTCTTTGGGCTTGGGTGGCGGCGCGGGCGGTGGCGGTGGCGCAACCACCACGGGTTTGCTGGCGGCTTCGGCGGCTTTTTGCTGGCGCAAAGCGGCTTCCACTTCGCGACGAACCGCGGCCTGGTCCGGTTTCGGCGCCTGGGGTACGGTGCGTACCTGGGACGCCAGGGAACTCAAGGCCGCCGACTGGGCTTGCAGTTTCGCGTCCAGTGCCTGAATCATTTTTCCGAGGTCTTGCGCCTTGGTGTCAGCGGGCTTGGAGGCGGTTTGGGCCGCCGCATGGGCCATGGCGGTGACCACCTCGTCGAGGCGGGTGTCGAGTTTGGCCTGACTGCCCACAATCGTGTCCTGGCGTGATGCAATATCGCGCAAGGTCTCTCCCGCGTTGGTAATTTGCTCCATGGATTCATTCATGGTGACGATGCGCTTGCCCACAGCCAGCAGCATTTCATCGGCGGCGGAGATGCGCGACTGCAGGCGGTAGGACATGAAGCCGAACAAGGTCATGGACGTCAGCATCAAAGCAGCAAAGGTGGCCAGTACCACGATGCCGTAGATGCGCCCGGACTGGTGTGCCTCGGTCATGGTGGTGGCAGCGTCGTTCAGATGCGTCGTCATGCCGTGCATTTCTGCCGCAGCTTTGGCTGCCATCCCTGCGGCGCGGTTGGCCAAATCGGCCGAGTCCAGCATGGCTGAGCGCATTTCCATCACATCCGCATGGTCGTCGTGCGCGTCCGCCCCGTCGTCGCCATGGTCTTCGTGTCCGTTGCCGTGGTCATGGTGGGGGTGCTCTTCGACCAGATGCGGCGGCTCCGCGGCACTGATAAATCCCAGCGATTCGGTGCTGTCGGCCGCGGGCTCCGTCGCTGCTTCGACGTCACCTGGCAGCTCTAACGCTGTTTCAGGGGCTGCAACGATGGCTTCGCCCGGGGGCTGCGATGCACCTGCATCTGAACCGGAGATAGCGTCAATTGCCTGGGCCTCTTCGGCAGAGAGTGGGGGGATGGTTTCATTCATAGCAGGTACCCGGTTGGCTATTGGGAATCATGGGAAGCATCGCCCATGAGCGATTGAAGGTCTTGAAGCTGCGCGCGCACCGCATCGTTTTCCTGCTTCAGGTGAATCACGCGGGCCGGAAAGCTCATTTCCTGCACCTCTGTGTCGTACACCGGTCGTTGTCGTACGGCGGGTAATTTTGCGTCAGCGCTGGCCCTGCGACTGGGGCCATCCTGCGCGGAGACGCCCAGGCCTTTGGATGCCCGTTCGATGGCGTCGCCACGGGGCACCTTGACGCGGTTGTCCGCAGCCGCGGCACTGGCGGCCAGCACGATGTGGTGCGATGCCACCTCAATCTCCTGGCCTTGCACCATGTGGTCGTGGACGTTTTGACGCACTTCGGGGCCTACGTTTCCCGACTTGCTCATGGCGACATGGCTGCCTTCCGCCACCTCGACGGAGTGCGGCTTGCCACTGGGGATGAATTGGGGTTCGCTCATGGTCGACTAGGGTGCGAAATGGTCTTTCAGCGACCGTGCAGAGCGAACTTGCGGATCGCGCGGCACGCCAGGGCTGGAAGCAAAATTATTGGCGTCCGCCAAGGACGCAAAAGGTCCGGTGACGACCGCGAATTGCAAGGCCGCCTGGCCATTGATGTAGGTCGCCACAATCCGCGCGCGGCGCAGGTTGCTGTGCGCTTGCATCCAGAGCGTGGCTTCCGAATAACTTGGAACGATGGTGTGCTGGACCAGGAAGGTGCCTGCCGCCATCTGCCGCACCCAGGCTTGGCCCACCTGAGCCTGGGCGGGACTGATGATGACCTCTTCGACCTCATTCACGGGTGCGGGCGCGCTGCGCGCCGGCCAAGCAATGTCGCCAGGTTTGGATGCCGCTGCAAGCGCCGGTGCAGCGCCTGCGCCGACCGCATTGCTTGCAGCCCCGGGGGTGGCCGCAGAAGCAGCGCTGGAGTTCGCCGCGGGCAGGGGGACGCTGGCGCTGGAGGCGGGTGCGGAAGCAGCCGCGACCGGGGCTGAGCTTGCAATTTGGGGCGCAGCGATACCCAGCAGCAGCGCGGTTTTCTGGCTGCCGTAGAGCATGACCACCCCCAACGCGCAAACCATCAACAAGCCGGCCACGCCACTCATCCACAGCATCGCTCTGCGCACGGAACGCCGCGCCTTGGGCGCTGGTTCGAGGGCTGCAGGCGTCACCGGTGCGGGTGCCTCCACAGGAGCCTGCACCACCGGCGCAGGACTGGCGGCTACGGCAGCAACCGGGGCTGCCGGGGCATACCAGGGCGTGATTTTTTTGAGCAAGGCGCTCACGGCACCCTCACGCCCTTGGGCGCGGGCTTGCTCCAGCAACGCCTGGGATTGCGCTTCGGTGGGAGGTTCAATCTCCCAGTTCAATATGCGCCGCCCAAACGAGGCCAGCAAACGCTGTTTTTTGCTGGCGGTGGTCAGCAGCATCACCACCCGGATATTGGCGGCGGGAAAGTGCTGGACCAGGCGGGCCAGCAGCTGAATTTCATGGTCGGGCAGGGCCGATGCATCGTGAACGACCCAAATTTTGGGCGGAGCCACCGGCGTATTGGCGCCCATGGCTTCTTCAACCGAATAGAACTGCAGTACTTCATTGAAGCGGGTGATCAGGGCCTCGGCGCTGGCGGGGAAATAGACCTCCAGCGCGATCTGCGGTGCAGCTTCGCGCAAGCGTGCCACCAGCAGTTTGCCGTAGTGGTCCAGGATCACCTCGTGGTTGCTGACCAGCGACAGACTCATGTTGTCGTCGATCAGGGCAGCGACATAGCCCTCCAGGCGCATGCGGTCGGCCACGCGGAAGAACAGGGGCTGCACGCCAGCGATGGCGTCGTCGCCATACGTATTGAATTCGGTCATGCGGCAGCCTGCGGCGTGAGCTGTTTGCCGTCGGCGTCAAACAGCATGGTGGGAGGAATCTTGGGATTGGGCCGTGCCATCGGTTCCACGCCGGGTTGTATTTGGGCCAGGCTGAAGACGTAGGCAATCACCTGCGCCACCGCAAAGTACAGTGTCTCAGGAATCGATTGGTCCAATTCTGTCGTGAAGTACAGCGCGCGGGCCAGTTCCGGCGCCTGGAAAATCTCAATGTTGTGGTTCTTCGCTTCTTCGCGGATGCGTGCGGCCACAAAGTCAGCACCCTTGGCCAACAGAATAGGTGCGCCGTCGGCGGTGGGGTCATAGGAAAGTGCGATAGCAAAGTGTTCCGGGTTGGTAATGATGACGTCGGCCTCTTTGACCTTTTGCATCATGCGTTGGGTGGCCACTTCGCGCTGGCGGCGGCGGATCTGCGCCTTGACCTCGGGGCGGCCTTCCATGTCTTTGTGTTCGTCGCGGATTTCCTGCTTGGACATGCGCATGCGCTTCATGAACGAGTAGCGCTGGTAGGGCGCGTCAATCATGGCAATCAACACCAGGCTTAATGTCAGCCACAGCACCGATTCCGAAATCAGGGAGCCGGCAATAGACAAGGCCGGGTCGAGCGACATATTGCCCAGGGCCATCAGCTCTGCAAAATGCCGGTCCAGCATCATCAGCAAGACCACCGCAATCAAGGTGAACTTCAACACCGATTTCAGCAGCTCCACCACGGCATGGCCGCCAAACATGCGTGAGAGCCCTGCGATCGGATCGAGCTTGGAGAGCTTGGGCATGATCGCGCTCCAGGAAAACAAAAAGCCCCCCGTGGCGCCTGAGGCAAGAATAGCCACCACCATGGTGACCAGCATCAGCGGCAGCACCAGCAAAAAGGCGTGACCGGCCTGGAGGGCGAAGGCCTGGGGAAGCAGTGCGGGCGTGTCCAGAAACTTGCGGTCCAGCGCGAACCCGGCAGCGAAATAGACCGAAAGCTGGTGAAACCAAATACCGCCCAGGGACATCAGCATCAGCACCGCGCCAATCATCACGCCGGCGGCGGGAAGCTCGTGCGAGCGCGCGACCTGGCCTTCGTCACGGGCGCGCTTCAGCCTTCGGGCTGTCGGCTCTTCGGTACGTTCGGCGCTGTCGTCAGCCATGGTGCTTGCTCAACTTATTGCAGACCAAACTGGCCGCGAACTTCCACAAAGCCTTGCAGCCACAGCCACTGAATGCGCGCACCCATACTGGGCAAGGCCACCATCAAAATGACAAAGCCCGCCACAATCATGACGGGCAAGCCCAAGGAAAAAATGTTCAAACTCGGTGCTGCCCGGGTGGCCACGCCCAAGCCGATATTGATGAACAGCATGGTCACCATCACGGGCAGTGCCAGCAGCAGGCCGCCCAGGAACATCATGGAGCTCCATTGCACAAAGTGGGCCCAGGCGCCGGCAGTCACCAGGCCCTTGCCAATCGGTAGGCTGACAAAGCTGTCGATCACCATGCCCAGGAGCATGGCGTGGCCGCCCATGCCCACAAAAATCAGGGTCGAGACGATCAGCAGAAACTGCGCCAGCACCGGGACGTTACCCAGATTGGGGTCCATCAAATTGGCCATGGACAGCCCCACTGCGGTGGAGACCGAATGACCTGCGAGCAGAATCGATGCGGTGATGATCTGCAAGGTCAGCCCCATGATCAGGCCGATCGCCAGCTGGTTAAAAACTTCCACGATGCCTGCGGGCGACACCGGGTCAATCACGGGCCAGGTGAACACCGGGTAAACCATCCATGTCACCGCCACCGCCAGCAAGATGCGCATGCGCACGTTGATGGAACGCAAGGAAAAGATCGGTGCCGACATCAGCAAGGCCGATATGCGCAGCATGGGCCACAAGAACGTATAAAAACGCTGCACGATGTCGTTGGCCAGAATTTCCATGGTGCGGCTACTGCGCGAATCAGGCAAATAGCGTGGGGATGCGCTGGAACAAAGCGCGCGTGTAATCCACCAAGGTGGCCAACTGCCAGCCGCCCACGATGGCCAGCGTGATGGCCAGTGCAGCCAGCTTGGGGATAAAGCTCAGCGTGGCCTCGTTGATCGAGGTGGCGGCTTGAATGATGCCGATGAACAGACCCACGGCCAGCGATACGCCCAGCAGCGGCGCAGAGATCAGCACAATCATCCAGAGTGCCTGGTGGCCAAGGTCAACAACTGCCGCAATGTCCATGCTTGAGTTTCCGATCAGTAAGAGTGTTCAGTGCCGTGCGCCGCTAGTGCACAAAACTGGCTGCCAGCGAGCCCATGATCAGGCTCCAACCGTCCACCAGCACAAACAGCATGAGCTTGAAGGGCATGGAAATCATCATGGGCGACAGCATCATCATGCCCATGGACATCAAGACGCTGGCCACAATCAGGTCAATGACCACAAACGGGATGTAGATCAA
>CAIWRE010000252.1 GCA_903914985.1 uncultured beta proteobacterium
CGAAGAACGTCTTCAAGAACCCATTGCGCCGGATCCAACAACAAGCTGCTGAAGCAAGCCGCGCCAACCGACCCGAGGGCTGGGTGGACACCCAATACCCGACATTTGCCAATGACTGTTCCATGCCCTCTTATGCGACGGCCGATGTGCGTTATGGGTATCAGATTCGCAATGTGGAGTTGGCATTGACGGTTGCCAACTTGGCTGATGCCAAGTACTACAGCGTAGCCCAGACGTGCACCAGTGGCGCGCCTGCGGCAATCTACCCGGAAGCCGGTCGCACGGTGACTGCCTCGGTGCGTCTGAAGTTCTGACGGTACTAGCGATGAAGGTACTGCGTGGCTGGATGTGCGCGGCAGCTTGCCTGCTGATGGCGAACGTCCACGCCGACACCACCTTGCTCGACGACCGGGGCAGCGCTGTTGCATTGCTACCGGTGCCTCAGCGCATCGTCAGTCTGCTCCCATCGCTCACCGAATCGGTGTGCGCCTTAGGGCAGTGCGCTAGGCTGGTGGGGGTAGACCGCTATTCCGACTATCCGCCGAGCGTGCGCAATCTGCCCAATGTGGGTGGTGGGCTGGATCCGAACATTGAGGCCATCATTGCGCTGCGCCCCGATCTGGTGTTGGTGGCCAGCTCTGCACCGGGCACCGAGCGCTTGCGGGCATTGGGCCTGCGGGTGATGGCGCTGGAGCCCAAAGACTCCGCCAACGCCGAACGCGTGCTTCTGACGCTGGGTCAGATGCTGGGCGTGGGTACGGCGCAGGCCCTGGTGCAGGCCATTGAAGCCGACATGCAGGCGGCGACTGCCCGGGTACCTGCGCGCGCGCGCGGCCAGCGTGTGTACTTTGAAATCAGCCCTGGCCCCTATGCGGCCAGCACCTCCTCGTTTTTGGGGCAAACACTGCAACGCCTGGGTTTGAAGAACATTGTGGAGGGCAGTCTGGGGCCCTTTCCCAAGATCAATCCCGAGATGGTGGTGCGTGCGCAGCCCGACGTCGTCATGGTGGGAGACAGTAACGCCGATGCACTGCAAAGCCGGCCCGGCTGGTCCAAGCTGACGGCCTTGCAGAACCACCGCCTGTGCGTGTTTGGAAAGGGCGATGCCGATGTGTTGGTGCGCGCCGGTCCGCGCATGGCGCAGGGAGCGGCCCTGGTGGCGCGCTGCTTGCAAACCTTGTACGGCGATGAGCGCGGTACAGTCTCTGCAAAAGGGGTTGCACCGTGAAAGTTTGGATACGCCAACGGCCTCTGGTTCTTATAGCCGTGTTGCTCGTTTCGTCTTTGTTGCTGCTGGCGTTGGGCGTCTGCCTGGGCAGCAGCGGATTGCAAAGCCTGCCTTTCATCGCAGGCGATGCTTTGTCGCAGCAAATTGTGTGGGACATCCGCCTGCCACGCACTGCGGGCGCTTGGGCGGCAGGCGCTTTGCTCGGCCTGGCGGGTGCCGTGGCGCAGGGCTTGTTTCGCAATCCACTGGCCGACCCCTATTTGCTGGGCAGTGCCGCAGGCGCATCCTTAGGCGTGTGCATGGCATTGGCATGCATGGGGGGCGCGTCGGCTGCGGCGCCTTGGCTGCTGACCGTGGGCACGACCGGTGCTGCGTTTCTAGGCGCCACTGCCGCGGTGCTATTGACGCTGGCCTTGGCGCGTGGTGTTCACCACACCTTGCGTCTACTGCTCGCAGGCGTGGTGGTGGGCGTGGTCCTGGGTGCTGCCAATTCTTTGGTGCTGATGGTGCAGCCCCAGCTCATGCAAGCCATGCAGGGTTTTATGTTGGGTAGCACGGCCTTGGTCGGTTGGGGCCCTTGCATGCTCATGCTCGGCACCTGGTGCATCTGCATGGTGTCGGCCTGGGCACTCAGCCCGGTGCTTGACGGCTTGTCATTGGGTGAACACACGGCTCTGAGTTTGGGCCTGCCGGTGGCGCCCATGCGCATTGCCTTGGTGTTGGTCTTGGCGCTGGCAACCGCTACCGCCGTGGCCCATACCGGACTTATTGCCTTTGTGGGCCTGGCCGCACCGCATCTGGTGCGCGCCATGGTGCGCTCGGGCCACGCACACTTGGTGCTGTTGTCCAGTTTGATGGGTGGCGTGCTCTTGCTTGCCGCCGACTTGCTGGCGCGCAGCCTGTTGGCGCCGGAAGAGTTGCCGGTGGGTGTGTTGACGGCGGTATTGGGTGGCGGCTATTTGCTGTGGCTGATGCGCCAGCAAACCCCTGTCCGGGCAGGAGCCAAGTCATGAGGGCCGGTACCCCGGTTTCCGCGCTGAGCGCCAAGGGCATCCGGGCGCAACTCGGCAATACCGTGGTGTTGGATGGACTGGATGTCGACATTGCCGCCGGGCGTTGGACCAGCATCGTGGGGCCCAATGGCGCAGGCAAATCGACCCTGCTCAAAGTATTGGCCGGGCTTATTCCCCATCGCGGTGTGGTCCACTTGCAGGGCCAGCCAATGGCGCAGTGGCCGGCGCGCGAGCGGGCCTGCCAGCTGGCCTGGTTGGGCCAAAGTGAAGGTGCGGGCGACGATTTAACCGTGTGGGACGTGGCCCTGCTGGGCCGTCTGCCCCACCAGGCCTGGCTGAGCAAACCCAGTGCCCAGGACCATGCCGCCGTAGAACAAGCGTTGCGCCAAACCCAGGCCTGGGACTGGCGCGAACGAACCCTCGGCCAGCTATCGGGTGGTGAGCGCCAACGCGTGCTGCTGGCCCGCGCTTTGAGCGTGCAGGCCTCCGTCCTGCTGATGGATGAGCCTTTGGTGAACCTCGATCCGCCGCACCAAGCGGATTGGCTGGAAATCGTTTACTCACTGGTGGCGCAAGGCACCACCATCGTCAGTGTGTTGCATGAAATATCGATGGCCTTGCATGCAGACAATATCGTAGTGATGGCTAGCGGCCGTATCGCACACCAGGGCGCATCTGATGACGCTGCCAGCCACCGCGCATTGGAGCAGGTGTTTGATCACCGCATAGCCATTCACGCGGTGCAGGACCAGTGGGTCGCATTGGCACGCAGCCCGCAGCTCGACGCCGGTTGAGCGTCGCTGTGGCGCGCAAGCCGCACAATAGGCCTTATGCCAACCCTCTGCGCTGACTGGATTCCATGGACCGCGGCCGATGCCAGATCGTGTATTCGCGTACCCACGGCTAACGACCACAAATACACCCGTGGCGTGCTGGGTGTGGTGACGGGTTCCCGGCAATACCCTGGCGCTGCCGTTCTCAGCACCGCCGCAGCCTTGGCAACCGGCGTGGGTATGGTGCGGTTTTACCCCGTTGCGCAACTGGCTGCGCTGGTGCTGCAACGCAGTCCCGAAGTGGTCATTGCCCCGGGCAAGGTGAATGCTTGGTTACTGGGCTCCGGTGTGGCATCCCCTGGTGGGGTCTCGATCAGCAACTGGTGGCGTCACCGACAAATGGAGATTGCACGCCAACAAGCGGCACCCACGGTGCTTGACGCCGGTGCGCTGTACCTGGCAGGCACTTTAGGCACTCCTACATTGATCACGCCGCATGCTGGCGAACTTGCCGCGCTGCTCAGCGCACGTGGACTTAGCACCTCGGCGCAAAACATCACTGATGACCCGCGCCATTGGACCTTGCTGGCGCAGCAGGTTTTGGGCGTGACGGTACTGCTCAAAGGCTCGCAAACAATCGTTGCAGGGCCGGGCATTGCCATTGCACTTCCGTCTGCAACGCCTTGGTTGGCCACCGCCGGTACGGGTGATGTACTGGCGGGCATCGCAGGGGCATTGGTGGCGGGCAGGCATTCAGAG
>CAIWRE010000253.1 GCA_903914985.1 uncultured beta proteobacterium
AGCAAATAGGGGTCGGCCAGTGGATTGCGAAACAAGCCCTGCGCCACGGCACCCGCCAGGCCGAGCAAAGCGCCTGCCGCCCAAGCGCCCGCAGTGCGTGGCAGGCGGATGTCCCACACAATTTGCTGCGACAAAGCATCACCTGCGATGAAAGGCAGGCTTTGCAATCCGCTGCTGCCCAGGCAAACGCCCAGCGCCAGCAGCAGCAAGGACAAAACCACCAACACGGCCGCAAGCGCCATAGGCCGTTGGCGTATCCAAAGTTTCACGGTGCAAGCCCTTTTACTGGGGCTGTACCGCGCTCATCGCCATACAAGGTTTGCAGGCAACGTGCCACCAAGGCCGCACCCTGCGCCATGCGCGGACCGGCGCGCACCAACACGTCGGCATCGCCCTTGCCAAACACGCACAGGCGGTGGTTCTGCAAGGCCGCAAGTTTGGACCAGCCGGGCCGGCTTTGCAGCGCATCGGCGTTGCTGTCTCCCACCATGATGACGTCGGGCTGCGCACGCACCACCATCTCGGGATTGATCTTGGGAAACGGCCCCAGACTGCCCTCCACGATGTTCTTCAAACCCAGGCGTTGCAGTGTTTGCCCCAAAAATGAGGACGTACTCGCTGCATAAGGCCCGGGGCTGATTTCAAAGTACACACGCTGGCCCCGCGCGCGCGCAGGCACCTGGGCAGTGGCCGACTGCATGTCGGCCTCAATAGCCTGCACCAGGGCCTTGGCGGTGCCCACGCCCAGCATCTGCCCGAGGGTCAAGAGCACGCGTTCGGCATTGGCGGAGTCTTTGGGCTCCAGCGCCATCACCCGCAAGCCCAAGGCCCGCAAGCGCTCGGTGCCAGGCGCCGAACTGGCCACCAGCACCAGATCGGGGCGCAGCGCCACGATGGCTTCAATGTTCGGATCTAGCCCACCCCCCACATTGGGCAGACCGCGCACGCCCGGCGGATAGTCGGAGTAGCGGTCTACCCCCACCAATTTGGCACACTGACCCAGGGCGCAGACCGACTCGGTGAGCGAGGGCAGCAGGCTGACGATGCGCTGGGGCACCGGCAGCAATGCAACGGCGGCGCCCCGGTCGTCGAGCAACCTGGGCGTGGCACTGGCGCATGCGGCCCAAAAAACCGCCAATGCGCGAAAGAAAAGCGCAGGGACTGTGCGCTTCATCTCTTGGCCGCTGGCGTACATAGCCTGACTAGTTTATGCAAACAAACAGCCATTGGGCAGGAGTCGGGAGTACATCGGCAGACTAAAAGCGATAGTTCACCGACAGGAACACAGACCGGGGGTCGGATGGGTAGTAGTAGTAGCTGTTCATTCCATTGCCGCCGGGTGTAGTTACAAAGCCATAACCACCATAGGTGGAATAGGTCGTGCCCATTAGATTTTTTACGGTCACTTTGGTGTCGAGTTTGCCCGAAGTGCGTGCCCAAAACACATCCAAGGTGGTGTACGCAGGCATTTGTTCCAGCGTTGGCAATACCTCGGGGGACGCGTCGTAGCTCTGCTGGGACACGTAGGCCAACTGTGCGCCCAAGCTGGAGCCGCCGCCCAATGCCTGTGTCCACCCCAGGTTGTAGATCGCACCGGGAACCATGCTCAGCGCCTGACCCGCATACGCCCCTGCAAGGTATTCGGCTTTCTGGAAACGAGCGCCCGCACTCAAGCGACTGGATTGCGATAACTGTGCCGTCCAGTTGGCGCTGACGCTGGACCTGAAAATATCGTCCGCTGAATTGGTGTTGTGAAACAGTGAAGGAATGTAGCGAATCTCATCCTGTGTCACCGATTGGCTCAACATCACACTGAACTGTTGCGCCACATCCTTGTGGTCAAAGCCCAGCTCGTAGGCCCTGGTGGTTTGGGGGCGCAATTCACCTGCAAAAACGCGGTTGAAGTCCACATCATTTCCCCAATACTCGTCGGTGTTGGCGAACCGGTAGGACTGGTTGATACGCAAGTAGGTGCGGTTGGATTCATCGACCTTCAGGTTCAGTGCAGCCTCGTAAGCACTGGCACCAAACATGGCCGAAGCAATTTGTTGTGCGCCCACCGTTTTGTTCAGATCCGAACTGTCAAAGCTTTGTACTTGTCGTCGGGCTCCGAGACTCATGCTCAAAGCCTGGCTCACGGGTATGCGGGACATCAGGTAGGCCGACTGACTTCGCAGCTGCACAGACTGCACATCGCTCAGGACATTGCCTTTGTACTCCCAGGGGTTCGAACCCTGGTTTGCCAGAATGAATGCTTGGGCCAAGTCGCCATAGCTTTGGGCTCCACTTTGACGCGCAATAGACAAGTCATATCCATAGACCATGGATATACCGTTGCCAAACTCGGTGCGCAACTTGGGTGACAAACGATAGTCATCCCCATCCAAAGTGCCCAGACCCGGTCCACTGACAAAGTAAGCCGCTAACGCGTCTTCAGTGTCGTAGTAGGGTTGCTTAAATACATTGGACTTCTTACCCGCAGTGAGATCGACGTCCAGCGTCGTGTTTGACGATAAAGGCGTAACACTTCCGAGACGAATCGTGGACTGGTCCACCCGGTTATCGGACCCCACGTTGTTGAATTTCGCTACCTGCTGGTCGCCCTCGCCGACTTTGCCCAAGACCCCGCCGGAAAAACCGTTGGACTGCTGAGCAGCCATCACTTCGGCAAAGAAATATCCGCCCTCGCCAACATACTGCTTGACTTTGATGGATGCAGTTTGGCTTTTCCCTTGGGAGTTTTCGCGCCAGCCATCCGAACGTGATGCTCCGGCGTTGACACTCACGGACAGGTCATTGAGCTGACGTTCGAGATTGAAATCCATGAACGTGGATCCGAAAGACCCGATCTGCAAGCCCGCCCGGGTCATGTCCTCGGACTTCTTGTCCGTAAATACATGGACAACACCGCCGCTTGCGCCCGCACCGTACTGCACTCCTACGCCCGCTGGCGCAATTTCGATCCTTTTGATACTTGTCAGAGGAACCGCTGACCAAGCGATATCTGATGAATCGATGGGATTGAGGGGGCGGCCGTCCACCAGAATGAGCGTGTTCTGGGTTGCAGTTGCACCAAAGCCACCCAAGTCAACCACCGCATTGAGCCCGAGTTGCCCAGGAGCTGCGCTGCGCACATTGACACCGCCAAGCATACGCAGCACGTCGGGGAGGGACACAGCAGCCGAGTTCTGAATATCCGCTTTGGTGATCACCTGCACCGACGTCGGTGCGCTGATCCAGCGCTCTTCAAACCGGGACGCAACAACCACGACATCCTGCAATACGGATTGACCCAGCGCACAGGAACTCCAGCATGCGCTTAGCGCGAGCACGGCTGCACTCGCAGAAAAAATACCAGTTTTCATAGGAAAAAGACCATCAATAAAACCCTCACCGTCTTCCCCGACAGTGCATGGGCGTCACAGCTGCGCGCAGGCGCGCAACCACTGTGTTGGCCGGTATCCGGGCTGATGGCACAACCCCCATCGCCTTCCCAAGCGCTTGTTCAAGGCACTCAGTGGCTGTGATGGGAGCGAAATCGACGCGCGATTTGTCCACTTACCGTTGCGGGGGCAGCGCAGGTTAGGTTCCGCTGTTGCAAAGCGTCTCCCTCCTGCTTCCCGTTGAACTGCACCGTGTGAACCACGCTGCGAGCACCAACACCCATATTTTACGGCCGTGTCGCTGTAAGAAAGCCGCTTGGCTGCGACCTACAATGTCGCGCTATGCAGCCCCTGTCCCCCACCGAGCAAATCGCCGAGCGCGTTGAACGCTTGCTGCTGCGATACGAAGAACTTCAGCGCACCAACGCCTTGCTGAGCAGCCAGGTGCAGACGCTCACCGCCGAGCGCGACTCGTTCAAGTCCCGCCTGAGCGCCGCGCGCGCACGGATTGACGCCTTGCTGGACCGCTTGCCCAAGCAAGCAGACGCAGACGCTGCACCCCCAGAATTCCCATCCAACTCCAGCGCACCATGAAACAACTGGACGTCCAGATCATGGGACAAAACTACCTGCTCGGCTGCCCCGACGGTGGCGAGGCCAAGCTCACCCAGGCCGTGCAACGGGTGGACGCCGCCATGTGCAAAATCCGTGACGCGGGCAAAGTGCGGGCACGTGACCGCATTGC
>CAIWRE010000254.1 GCA_903914985.1 uncultured beta proteobacterium
ACGAAGCTGGGGTGGCCGGTGCCGCAACCCAGGTTCACCAGGCGGCCCTTGGCCAACAAAATGATGCGCTTCTCTGGCTTGCCGCCCTTGCCTTTGGTGGCGGGGAAAATCACATGGTCCACCTGGGGCTTGATTTCTTCCCACTTGCACTTGGACAGCGATGCCACGTCGATCTCATTGTCGAAGTGACCGATGTTGCACACAATGGCCTGGTCTTTCATGGCCGCCATGTGCTTGTAGGTGATCACGTTTTTGTTGCCGGTGGCCGACACAAAAATGTCGGCTTTGTCAGCGGCGTATTCCATGGTGACGACTTTGTAGCCTTCCATCGCAGCCTGCAGGGCGTTGATAGGATCCACTTCAGTGACCCACACCTGGGCGGACAGTGCACGCAGCGCTTGCGCAGAACCCTTGCCCACGTCGCCGTAGCCGGCCACCAGGGCCACTTTGCCGGCAATCATCACGTCAGTTGCGCGCTTGATCGCATCGACCAAAGACTCGCGGCAACCGTACAGGTTGTCGAACTTGCTCTTGGTGACCGAGTCATTCACGTTGATGGCGCGGAACGCCAGGTCGCCTTTGGCAGACATTTCGTTCAACCGCAACACGCCGGTGGTGGTCTCTTCGGTCACGCCGATGATGTTTTTCAGGCGGCGGCTGTACCAGGTGGGGTCCACTTTCAGCTTGGCCTTGATCGCATTGAACAGGCAGATCTCTTCTTCGCTGCCGGGCTTGGCCAGCACTTTGATGTCTTTTTCGGCCTTGGCGCCCAAGTGCATCAGGAGGGTGGCGTCACCACCGTCGTCCAGAATCATGTTGGGGCCTTCAGCGGCCGTGCCCTTGCGGCCACCGAATTCAAAAATGCGGTGGGTGTAATCCCAGTAGTCATCCAGCGACTCGCCTTTGTAGGCAAACACCGGGGTTCCTGCGGCGACCAATGCAGCAGCGGCGTGGTCTTGCGTCGAAAAGATGTTGCAAGAAGCCCAGCGCACGTCGGCGCCCAGAGCTTGCAGGGTTTCAACCAACACGCCAGTCTGGATGGTCATGTGCAAGGAGCCGGTGATGCGCGCGCCTTTGAGGGGCTGCGCCTTGGCAAACTCTTCGCGGATCGCCATCAGACCGGGCATTTCGGTTTCGGCAATCGTCAGTTCTTTACGACCCCACGCGGCCAGACCCAGGTCGGCAATCGCGAAATCTTGGTTTTTGATGGGTTTCAAAACGGCGTTCATAGTTCACTCCAAAAATAAAAATAAATGTGGAAAACCACCACGCCAGGGCGGCTGGAACTACAGATGTTGGAGTCTCAGCCCACTGAAAGCGTGGGTGAGCGCAGTTGGTGCGGTAAAGGGTTCGAATGTCCCGAAACGCGGTCCGAGCCTCGTTCAAACGGTATGAACTGCAACGCTCCTCGGATGCGTAGATTATACGCAACGGCCCGCAGGCGCTGGCGAAGGCCTTATTTGTGGTGGCTCAGCGCATTGCTGACGAGCTTGGAGGTGATGTCCACGATCTGAATCATGCGGTCATAGGCCATGCGGGTAGGCCCAATCACACCGAGAGTGCCAACGATTTTTCCGTCAACCTCGTAGGGCGCGCTGACGATAGACAGCTCTTCAAATGGCACGACCTGGCTTTCACCGCCGATAAAGATGCGAACGCCTTCGGCCTGACCGGCGATATCGAAGAT
>CAIWRE010000255.1 GCA_903914985.1 uncultured beta proteobacterium
CGCCTGAAATGACCGCGACTCTTTTATCGGCCCACAATTTGAGCGTGCGCTTCGGCGGCGTGCTGGCTGTCAACAACGTCAGCTTCGACGTCAAGCAGGGTGAAGTTTTCACGCTGATCGGCCCCAACGGCGCAGGCAAGACCACGGTGTTCAACCTGATCAGCCGCATCTACACCCCGACCACGGGCACCATTGACTACCAAGGGCCCCAGGGCCTGGTCAAACTGACCGACCAGGCGCCCCAGGACGTGGCGGCCTTGGGCATTGCACGCACTTTTCAAAACATTGAATTGTTCGAACACGCCTCGGTGCTGCACAACCTGCTGATCGGACGCCACACGCACCGCCAAAGTGGTTTCTGGCAGGACCTGTTCTTCACCTCCGCCACCCGCGAAGCCGAGATGCAATCCCGTGAAAAAGCCGAAGAGGTCATCGACTTTTTGAACCTGCAGCACTACCGCGACACCTTTGTGGCGGGCCTGCCCTACGGCGTGCGAAAAGTGGTGGAAATGGCGCGCGCACTGTGCACCGAACCCAAGCTCCTGCTGCTGGACGAACCCTCCTCCGGGCTGAACGTGGAAGAAACCGACGACATGGCGTTTTGGATTCAGGACATTCAACAAGAGCTGGGCATCAGCGTGCTGATGGTGGAACACGACATGGGCCTGGTGTCCAAAGTCTCCGACCGCGTGCTGGCCATGAACCAAGGCGAGGTGCTGGCCATGGGCACACCACGTGAAGTACAGAGCGACCCCGGCGTGATTGAGGCCTACCTCGGGACGGTGGACGATGTGTCCTCACTGCGCCGCCCCGTGGGCCTAAGCCCCCGCGTCAGTGCTGGAGGTGCGCCATGAGCAGCCTGCCACCCGCTATCAGCGACCAACCGGTGCTCAAGCTCCTGAACGTGGAGAGCGCCTATGGCCCGATCAAGGCGATCCGGGGGGTGAGCCTGCAAGTGCGTCGCGGCGAGATTGCTGCGGTGCTGGGCTCCAATGGCGCCGGCAAAACCACGATTTTAAAAACGATCTCGGGCATCATCGACCCACGCAAAGGCTCGGTCGAATTCAAAGGCCAGGACGTCACCGCCAAAGACCCGTCTTTCATCGTGCAACAAGGCCTGAGCCATGTACCCGAAGGACGTGAAGTGTTTCCGCTCTTGAGCGTGCGTGACAACTTGCTGATGGGTGCCTACACCCGCAGCGATCGCGATGGCGTGGCGCGTGACATCGAGACGGTATACGGCTACTTCCCCATTCTGCGCGAGCGCAGCGCCCAAGACGCAGGACTTTTGTCCGGCGGGCAGCAGCAAATGCTGGCCATATCGCGCGCGCTCATGGCGAACCCCGATTTGATGTTGCTGGACGAACCCAGCCTGGGCCTGAGTCCCAAGCTGACCAAAGAGATTTTTGAAATCGTGGTGCGCATCAACCGTGAACGCGGCACCACGATTTTGCTGGTTGAGCAAAACGCCAACATGGCGCTCAATGCCTCGGACTACGGCTATGTGCTGGAAAACGGACGCATCGTGATGGAAGACACCTGCGCCCACCTGCGCGAGAAGGACGACATCAAGGAGTTCTACCTCGGGCTCAAAGAAGCTGGTGTACGAACCGAACGACGCTGGAAAAAGAAAAAAACATGGCGCTGAAAACTATGCTGTCAACACCCCGCAACCCATTGCCTACCAGCGCCGCAACCCGCGGCCCCGCATTTGTATGACACAACTTTGGGACTTGAGCCACATAAAGCCACAGCACGAAGTGGTGCTGTCCGGCGAAACTATTCCCGCCCTTTTTTGGAACGCTGTCAGCCAGCGCGGCCCCAAGGTGTGGATGCGCCAAAAGCATCTGGGCCTGTGGCGCAGTTGGACATGGAATCAGACCGCAGAGGCGGTAAGGGAAATTGCCGGCGGTCTGCTGAGCCTGGGCTTTGCCAAAGGCGAATGCGCCTCTATCCTAGCCAACACACTGGTGGAGTGGGTCTGGGCGGATCTGGCAGTGCTGTCGGCGTGCGGCGTGTCCAACGGCATCTACCCCACGGACGCCAGCAGCCAGGTGGAGTACCTGTGCGAAGACTCGCGCACGGTCGTGCTGTTTGTCGAAGACGATGAGCAGCTGGACAAAGCGCTGGAAGTGCGGGCGAATCTACCCTTGTTGCGGAAGATCGTGGTCTTTGACATGGAGGGGCTTCGCAAGCTCGACGATCCGGACATCATCAGTTTGGACGCCCTGCGCGCCTTGGGCAAGACCTTTCTGGCCACGCACCCGGGCGCGCTGGAAACACGCGTGGCGCAGTGTCAGCCCGAAGACCTGGCGATTCTGGTCTATACCTCCGGCACCACCGGCAAGCCCAAGGGCGCCATGCACTTGCACCAGGGTTTGGTGTACACCGTGCGCGGCTACAACACGCTGGTCGCGCAAGACGAGACCGACGAGCGCATGTGCTTTTTGCCGCTCTGCCATATCGCTGAGCGCATGGGCGGAGAGTACTTTGCCTTGTACACCGGCTCCAAGATCAACTTCGTCGAGAACCCCGAGACGATTCCGGAGAACGTGCGCGAGATCGCACCCACGGTCTTCACGGCCGTCCCGCGCGTTTGGGAAAAGTTTTACTCCGGCGTCATGATTTCGCTCAAAGAGGCTGGCGCCTTGCAGCAAGCCGTCTACGCATGGGGCATTGGGGTGGGCCAGCGCATTGCCGATCTGGTGCTGGCGGGCAAGCCCGTCGGTCAGGGTCTGCGCATGCAGTTCCGCTTGGCGCAGTGGCTGGCGCTCAACAATGTGCGCAAACTCATTGGTATTCATCGGGCACGTTTCCTGGTCACGGGCGCTGCACCTATTTCGCCCGATCTGGTGCGTTGGTACCTGGCATTAGGTGTTCCTATGCTCGAGGTATGGGGCATGACGGAGACCTGTGGCGCGTCCACCGGTGTGCCCGCCACCGCCATCAAACCCGGATCTATCGGCCCGGCTGCGGGCTTTAACGAAGTGCGGCTGGACCCGGCCACCGGCGAGATTCTGGTGCGGGGCAAGAACGTGTTTGCAGGTTACTTGAATTTGCCTGAAAAGACCGCCGAAACCATTGATGCAGACGGCTGGTTGCACACCGGCGACGTGGGCGTCTGTGACGCGGACGGCTACTTCCGCATCACCGACCGCATGAAGGACATCATCATCACTGCGGGCGGCAAGAACATCACGCCCAGCGAACTCGAAAACGACCTCAAGTTCTCGCCCTACATCACCGATGCGGTGGTGATTGGCGACAAGCGGCCCTACCTGACGGTCATCATCATGATCGACCAGGAAAACGTAGAGAAGTTCGCGCAAGACATGGATGTGCCGTTTAGCAACTACGCCAGCCTCACCCGCGCACCCGAAGTGCAAGCGCTGATCCAAGAAGAGCTGGAGCGCGTGAACAAGAAGTTTGCCCGCGTGGAACAGATCAAAAAATTCTTCCTGCTAGACACCCAGCTCAGCGCCGAGGACGAAGAACTCAC
>CAIWRE010000256.1 GCA_903914985.1 uncultured beta proteobacterium
CCGTAGATGGGACGGAACTCACGGAACCAGGTACCGAAGTTCTTCTCCAAGCGCAGGCACAACAAAGCGCGCATACCGAAGTTTTTGATACCCAGGTCTGCACCGGCTTCCATGATGCTTTCGTACAAGCGGCGTTGGTATTCAGGAGCCACCCAAATCTCGTAGCCCAAGTCGCCGGTGTAAGTGACGCGGTTGACCTTGGCTTGCGCCGTGGCGATTTCCATTTCACGGTAGTCCATGAATTTGAAGGCCGCATTGGACACATCATCGTCGGTCAAGCGCTGGAGCAGTTCACGCGATTTCGGACCGGCAATCGACAGGCCGATGAGCTTCATGCCATAGGGCTTGACGGACACCGAGCCGTCTTTGGGCAGGGTCTGCTCAAACCAACGCATGTGGTAGACCTGCGCCTGGCTGGAGCCCCACATCATGAAGCGCTCGTCGTCGGCCTTGGCGATGGTGAAGTCGCCAATGATCTTGCCCTGGTGGTTCAGCATGGGGCACAGCTGCAAGCGGCCTTTTTTCGGCAGGGTGTTGGTCATTTGGCTTTGCAGCCAGGCCTCAGCGCCGGGGCCGGTGATTTCGTATTTGGCGAAGTTGGCGACCTCGGTCACGCCCACGGCTTCGCGCACCGCCTTGCATTCGGCTTTGATGGGCTCAAAGTCGTTGGAGCGGTGGAAGGACACGATGTCTTTGGCCTCGGTTCCCTTGGGCGCGAACCACAGAGGTGTTTCCATGCCCCACGAGTCGCCCATCACTGCGCCTTCCTCGATGAACTTGTCGTACAGCGGCGTGGTTTGCAGCGGACGTGCTGCGGGCAGTTCTTCGTTGGGGAAGCGGATGCGGAAGCGACGTGAATAGTTCTCGCGTACCTTGGCGTTGGTGTAGGTGCGGGTGGCCCAATCGCCGTAGCGCGCCACGTCCATGCCCCAGATGTCAAAGCCGGGGTCACCGTCCACCATCCAGTTGGAGAGCGCCAAGCCCACGCCGCCGCCCTGGCTGAAACCGGCCATTACGCCGCAGGCTGACCAGAAGTTGGTGCGACCCTGCACCGGGCCCACCAAAGGATTGCCGTCGGGTGCAAAGGTGAAGGGGCCGTTGATCACGCGCTTGATGCCAGCGTTCTCCAAAGTGGGGAAGTGCTTGAATGCGATTTCCAGGGACGGCGCAATGCGGTCCAAATCCGGCTGCAGCAGCTCTTGGCCGAAGCTCCAGGGTGTAGTTTTGGTGGACCAGGGCTTGCCTGCTTGCTCGTACACGCCCAGCACCATGCCTTTGCCTTCCTGGCGCAAATAGCTCTCCGCACCGAAGTCAATGACGTGGCCGATTTCTTTGCCTGCGCTCTTGTTGAAGGCTTCCACTTCCGGAATATCGTCGGTCACCAGGTACATGTGCTCCATGGCCAGCACAGGCAATTCAATGCCCACCATGCGGCCCACTTCGCGTGCCCACAGGCCGCCTGCGTTGACCACGTGCTCGCACTCGACCACGCCTTTGTTGGTAATCACGCGCCAGGTGCCGTCCGGCTTTTGCTCCAGACTTTCGACCTTGGTTTGCACTTCAATAGTGGCGCCCCCAAGGCGTGCCGCTTTGGCGTAGGCGTAAGTCGTGCCGCTGGGGTCCAAGTGGCCTTCGTTGGGGTCCAGCAGGGCGCCCAGGAAGTACTTTTCTTCAATGAAGGGAAAGTAGTTCAGAGCCTCTTTGATCGAGATGATTTCGGTGTCCATCCCTAAATAGCGGCC
>CAIWRE010000257.1 GCA_903914985.1 uncultured beta proteobacterium
GCGATTTCTTTGCCCACGGTGGTGGGGCTGGCGGTCTGGCCATGGGTGCGGCTGAGCATAGGCACGTCCGCAAAGGCATGCGCCATGTCGCGCAGCTTAAGCACGAGCCGGTCCAATTGAGGCAGGACCACCAGGTCGCGCGCTCCGCGCAATTGCAGCGCATGGCTGGTGTTGTTGATGTCTTCACTGGTGCAAGCAAAATGAACGAATTCACTGGCTTTTTGCAATTCGGGCCGAGCTTCAAATTTGGACTTCAACCAGTATTCGACGGCTTTGACGTCGTGGTTGGTGGTTTTTTCAATGGCCTTGATGGCTTCGCCATCGGCCACAGAAAAGTTTTTTACCAAGGACAAAAGGTAGGTGCGCGCGCCAGGGCTTAAAGGTTTGAACTCTGCGAAACCTGCGTCGCTCAGCGCAATGAACCAGGCCACTTCCACCTGCACACGCCGGTGCATATAGCCGAGCTCGCTCATCAATGGACTCAAAGTGGCAAGCTTGTTGGCGTAGCGGCCGTCTAACGGGGAGATGGCGGAAATAGGTGATGAACTCATACCGGGATTGTAGGCATGCGCGTCTGTATAGAATGCAGCGATGAAAGCCGCAAATACAAAAGCATGAAACTGATTGGTTCAAACTCCAGCCCCTACGTACGCAAAGTGCGGGTCGTGATGGCCGAGAAAAAGCTGGATTACGATTTCATCACCGAAGATGTGTGGGCTGCTAGCACCACGATCACGCAGTCCAACCCCTTGGGCAAGGTTCCTTGCCTGGTCATGGAAGGTGGCGAGGCCCTGTTCGATTCCCGTGTGATCGTGGAGTACCTCGACACGCTGTCGCCGGTGGGCAAACTGATTCCTGCTAGCGGCCGCGAACGTGCCGAGGTTAAGACGTGGGAAGCGTTGGCCGACGGCATCATGGACGCCGCTATTCTTGCGCGCCTCGAAGCGGTGTGGGCCGGGCGTGCAGCGGGCGAACGCAGCCAAGCTTGGATGGATCGTCAAATGGGCAAAATTGATGAGGTGCTGGTTGCCATGGCCAAGGCGCTGGGCGACAAAGCGTTTTGTTCCGGCATTCACTTGTCATTGTCCGACATTGCTGTGGGTTGTGCCTTGGGCTATCTGGACTTCCGCTTTCCGGCGGTGGAATGGCGTACCGCCCATCCAAGTCTTGCCAAACTGCAAGACAAGTTGGCCCAGCGGCAGAGCTTTATCGACACCTTCCCGGTTGCCTAAGCCGCGCTGCGCAAAGCGCGCAGCTCAAGTGTTGGCGCGGCGCTTAAGCCAGCGCATCAAACTGCCCACCACGGGCAGTTTTTCATAGAGCTCTTCGGCGGCGTCCCAGTAATCGCGGTGTAGCACCACCAGTCCGTCAGCATCGAACACCAAATGCGATGCGCCCAATATCACCTGCTCCTGGTGCTTGTGAAAGCCGCGAAATTCAAACCGGAATTCCCAGGTCACAAAGCATTGCATACCCTGACTCACACGTTCAGTGATGACAAAACGCGGCTCAATCAAACTCACAAACATGTGGGCAAAAATGCGGGTGATCTCCTTCAAGCCGGTGACGTCGTTGAAGGGGTCTTTGAACCGGGCTTGTGGCGCGTAATAACGGTTCAATTGCGACAGACTTTGGGGCGACAAGTTCTCAAAATAGGCCAACACCTCGTCGACGGTCTTGGCGGGTGTGTTGATGGAAGTGTTCATAAAACAGCCTTTCTGACCAGAAAAAAGTACCAGCGGTTGGGCATGATGCGCAGTGCTTTCATCCACCAGGTAAAGCGCTTGGGAAAGTGAATTTCGAACAGGCCTTGCGCCCAGCCGCGCAAGATGGCCTGGGCCGCCTGCGCAGGCGTGATCAAGCCTGGCATGGAAAAGCGGTTGCCTGCTGTCAATGGCGTGTCCACAAAACCGGGGTTGATGACCGAGACCCCAATGCCGTCCGCTTTCACGTCCAGGTACAGGTTTTCCGCCAAATTGGTCAGCGCTGCTTTGGTCGGCCCATAGGCCAGGCTGTTGGGCAATCCCCGGTAACCCGCCACACTGCTCACCAAGGCCACATGACCACTGCCCCGCGCACGCAAAGCGGGCAGCAGCGCTTCCAGCAAATAAACCACACCATCAAAATTCACCGCCATATGACGCAGCATGTCGTCGACGTCGATTGCCGCAGCGCGCATGGCTTTGTAGTGGCCGGCGCAATACATCACGCAGTCCGGCAAGGCGCGCGAGCGCAGCTCTTGAGCAACCGCGTGGAGCGCTGCCCGGTCAGTGCAGTCCAAGGCCAGTGCCGTGCTGCCCGGGTGCTCTTTGACGAACGACTCCAGCGCATCGAGCGAGCGCGCAGACACCGTGACCTGCGCGCCTTGGGTATGCAGAGCAGACGCGGTCGCCCGTCCGATGCCGCTGCTAGCGCCAATGATCCAAACCGATTTGCCGCGCCATTCTGTCAGTGGCGGATTAAGAGGTGTGAGCCAGGACATGGCTTAACGCTTGAAAAAGCTCAAGGTGACTTCACCCAGGTGCACGCCAAATTTGCGCATGCTGGCTTTGTTGAGCATTACGCGCTCGTTGACCAGATACATCCAGTCATCAAACTGCACCTCGTACACCGTGCCATCGACCGGTAGCGCCAGGGTGTAGTTCCAGTGAAACGCGTTGCCCTGGGTCTGCCCCTGGGCCTGGCCGACTACGTCGTCGGCTTGGCCTGTGTAGCGACCGCCGCCCAAAGCGCTGAGACGCCAAATTCGCTTTTGGGTGGTGCCATCGGAATACACAAAGTCTTCATCCAGCACGCCCTGGCCGTCCTTCCAGCTGCAATTCATGACCACGGTGAATCGCTTCACCACAGTGCCGGAGCGGTCGGTAAATACGCCATAAGCGTCCAAGGTGCCATTGAAATACTGCTGCAGGTCCAGCACCGGCTTTTCAGCGCCGTAGCTGTCAATGTTTTGGCTGGCACAGCCGCTCAGGCTGCCCAGCGCGGCAGCACCCAATGCGCTGGCGGCACCGCCAAGGAGTAAACGTCGTTTCATGGTGACTTTCGGATGAGTAAACAATAAAGCAGGCTTGCTGCCAGCAACTTGAGCGCGCAGGGCACCAAGCAATAGGCCCAGGTCAAGGCTTGCAGACCTTCAGCGCTGCGGCTGCCCGGTGCATAGCCAAAGCCTGACAGCAGTGGCAAGGCCAGGCCCGCCGCCAATGCAAGATTGAGTTTGGTGGCCAGGTTCCACCAGCCAAAAAACTGCCCACTTGCCGCATCGTTGCGCTTGGCAATCACGCCGGCCAACAGTGCGCCGGGCAATGCCAGGTCGGCGGCCATGGCCATGCCCGAGAGCACGCAGACGGCTAAAAATGCAGTGGTATCGCCAGCACCCAATTGCGCAGCAAAAGCAAACACCGCCACTGCCAACACCATGCCCGCCAGCCACGCCCGCTCCAGGCCCCAACGCTTGACGACGCGAAGCCACGGCGCCAGTGCCAGCGCGGCGGCCAAAAAATAGCTGCCTAAAAACCAAGCCTCCATGGCAGGCGGCGATTGCAGACGGTCCTGCACAAAAAACAAGATCAGTGTGGCGGGCAAGGCGGTGGCAATGCCGTTGACCATAAACACGGCAATAAGGGCACGAAACCCCGCGACCCGCCAGGGCGCCAGCAGGCCATCGTGCTGCGACGCAAGCCCCAGGGAGGGTTCCGGTGACACCGGCACAGGCTTGGGCGACCGGCTCCAGGCCCACCATCCCAATACCAGCGTCAGCACCAGCAGGGAGGTCGTCGCGGGCATGCCAAACACCACTGGACTGAGCGACGCCAGCACCACGCCGGCCAGTCCAAAGCCTTCTCGCGAGGCCACCACGCGGCTGCGTCCGAGCGCATCTCCACCCAGCAGTGCGCCCCACGACTGGTGCAGGATGGTCAAGGTGCTGAATGCCAGGTAACACAGTACCAGGCAGGCACCCGCCCACGCCCACAGAAAAGGCAGCTCGTTAATGGGTGGAAAGAAAAGCGCAAAGAAACTGGCGCCCAAGAGCAAGGCCGCGACAGCGCCCAGTGCAAGCACATGTGCGTGAGAGCGTGCGAACAAAGCGTCTGCCCAACGACCGAGCAGCGGGTCGGTGACCGCATCAAAGAGCCGTGCGCTCAACAGCAAGAGACCCAGCCCGGCGAGTGGAACGCCGAATTGCCGTGCGTAGTAGTTGGGCAGCATGACATACAAGGGCAAGGCCACGAAAGCCAGCGGCAGTCCCAGCAGACCATAGCGCAGCCCTTGAGGCCAGCCCCAAGATAGGGGCAGCGCGGACCCGCCGGGCTCGGGTGTGATGGGGTGGGGGCTGATCACGGGGACGCGTACCAAACGACGCCGCTATGGCGCACTGTCCGCGAGCAAGGCGCTACGCAGGCGCGGCTCGCTGGTGGTCGGGCTGAGCCAAATGCCAAAGAACGATCGAGAAAACCCCGCATCGTCCACCTTTGCGCGCAGGCGGCCATTGAAATAGAAGCGTGCGCCGACGCCCGGCAGATGCACGCCGGTAATGCGGTCACCCGGAAGCACGTCAGCAAATGCGGTTTGCATAGCAGCCGCCCATTGCGTCTCTTTGTTTGTCTCCAGAGTGCCGACGCGTCGCATTTCCTGCAATGAACTCTCCACCAGTGAGGCCGCCGACAGCTTGCGCAAGTAACGCAGCTCCAACGCAAACGCATGCTCAAAGTACTGCGCACCCCGAAAGCCCGCCTGGGCCCAGAGCGTCGCGTCAAAAACGTCCCATAGCAGATAGCGCATGCGTCCTGCGCCCACCGCTTGGCCCTGGGGCAGGGCCTGCATCACTTCGTCAGGTGCATCGCTTTTTTGCGATTGGGAGTGCACTTTCGCGGCAACGGCCAAAGATGCGACCAGCCCGATCTGCAACCAGGCGCGCCGCGCCGTGCTAGGGACGAGGTTTGTGGTCACAGACCTTAGGCCGAAGCCCCCGGTTTGCGCAGCGTGTACTGCACCACGTCAATATTTTTTTCCATGAAAGCCGCCTCGCAATAGCACAGGTAAAACTCCCAGATATGCATGAAGCGCTTGTCAAAGCCCAGCGTCAGCACCTCGTCGCGGTGATGCAAAAAGTCTTCACGCCAACGCTTGAGCGTTTCGGCATAGTCGAAGCCGAACGCATGCTCTTCTGAGACTTCCAAACCAGCGGCCTGTGCTTGCGCACGAAACACGCTCGGGCTTGGCAAACAGCCACCCGGGAAAATGTACTGCTGAATAAAGTCGGTTGAGTTGATGTAACGCGCATACAGTGCGTCATCGATGACGATACTTTGAATGCAGGCCCGCCCGCCGGGCTTGAGTAAATTCGCCACGCTGGCAAAGTACGTGGGCCAGTACTCTTTGCCTACCGCCTCAATCATCTCCACCGAACACACGGCGTCAAACGGCGCGTCGCTGATGTCGCGGTAGTCCTGCAGCCGCAAATCGGCTTGGTCCGCCACACCCAGGCGCTGCATGCGGTCTTGGGCAAAAGCCAGTTGCTCGGTACTCAGGGTGACGCCCGTCACATGGGCGCCAAAGCCGGTGGTGGCCATTTCGGCCAGCGCACCCCAGCCGCAGCCGATTTCCAACACGCGGTCGCCGGCTTGCACGCCGGCTTGTTCCAGCACGCGGCGCACCTTGGCCTCTTGGGCCTGCTGCAAACTTTGGTTGAGGTTGCCACCGAACAGTGCGGATGAATAGTTCATGCTGGGGTCGAGCCAGCGGGTGTAGAAAGCATTGCCCAAGTCGTAGTGGGCGTGGATGTTTTTCTTGCTGTTGCTGCGGTTGTTGCGGTTGAGCCAGTGCTTGATGCGATAGGCCAGTTGGCCCCACCAGCTGCCAAAAATCGCTTGCTCCACCTCAGTGCGGTTTTGCACCAGTACGCGCAAGAGCGCAGTCAGGTCCGGCGTGGTCCAGTCGCCGTCGATAAAGCTTTCGGCAAAACCAATGTCGCCCGACTTGAGCGCCGCGCCAAACGCATTCCAGTTGTGCAAGTGCAAGGTGGCGTGGGGCGCTGCTTCGCCGCCAAAGCGCTGCATTTGCCCATCGGGGAAATGCAAAGTCAGACTCCCGTGGCGCAGACCTTGCAGTAGTTTGAGCACGGTGCGTGCAGCCGCGGGAATGCGCGACGTGGCTCGGGTACGGGTATCGGTGTTCGTCGTAGTACGTGTCATAGCGCGTGGAAAAAAGTAACGATAAATACAGCAGTGAAAAAGGTGCTTACCGGCTCACCGCAGACGAGGGCTCCGCAGGCAGCCGGAAAAACGGAACACGCTTGGTCCACAAACGCAGCGCCTGCCAATGAATGCGCCACACCACTGCCAGCGTCATAAGCGGGTAGCCCAGCACAGCGTGGCGCAGGGCCTTTGCGGTAATGGGCTCCAGCGCGCCGCTGACACTGGTTTGCAGCAGCGGGCCCTGTGCGTCGTCATAGTCAATGCGCGCCACCGTGCGGGTCCGTGCTGCATCGAACATGAAGCGAAAACGGTAGCCGCCCTCCACCGCACAAAACGGCGACACATGGAACACTTTGTTCGCGTGCAGCTCAGCACCCCATTGCACCGGGTCGAGCAAATAACAGTGGCGCTGGCCAAAGGTGTTATTGACTTCCACCACGATGGCGCGCAGGCTGCCGTCATTGCGGTGGCAGTACCAAAAACTCACCGGTTTGAAGGCAAAGCCCAGCACCCGCGGGTAGCAGTGCAGCCACACTTCGCCATCCGCATCGTGAACGCCTTCTTGCGCCAGCACGCCGTCCAGCCAAGCCAGCGCACCGCCCTCCTGCGGGCCGCGTCCGTCCCCATGGTCGCGGTCGTAAAAGCTCAGCATGGCAAATCGATTGCGCGCCAGCGGCGAGGGCTTGTCTTGCGCGGCTTGCATGCTGCGCATGGGCAGCATCAAGAAATAGGTGGAATAGGCAAACACATTGCGTGCCGGTCGCAGCCGGGTGTGGCGCACCTGCCCAAAGCCGATCATGGCCTGTGCAGGTGAAGACGTCGCTGCAGCGGCCATGCCCATTAACCCAGCAAGGGGCGCAAGCGCGCCGCCACATCCAGCCCCGACTTGAGCCCGTCTTCATGGAATCCGTAGCCGGTCCACGCGCCACAAAAGTAGCTGTGCTGCACACCTTGCAACAGCGGCACATCGGCCTGCGCGCGAATGGCCGCCAGGTCAAACACCGGGTGGGCGTAATCAAAAGTACCGTGCACCGTCGTGGGGTCAATCTCGTGCAAGGGGTTCAGCGACACCACCACCGGCTGGGCAAACGGCAGCGGCTGCAGCAAGTTGAGCAAGTAGTGCAGGCACACACGCTGGCTATCAGCACCGCCATCGGCCAGGGATGCGCGCTCGTAGTTCCATGCAGCCCAGGCCCGCTTGTGTTTCGGCAGCACCGAGGCGTCGGTGTGCAGCACCGCGCGGTTGGCCTGGTAGCCGATGGCACCCAAAGTGGCGCGCTCCTGGGGGCTTGCGTCGCCCAGCAATCCCAGCGCCTGGTCGCTGTGGGTGGCGATCACGACTTTGTCAAAGCGCTCGGTCTGCCCGGCGCTGGTGATGAGCACGCCGTCCGCGTCGCGGCGGACTTGCTGCACCGGGCAGTTCAGGCGTTTGTCCGCAATGGTTGAGACAATTTTGTCCACGTAGTGCCGCGCACCACCGGTCACGGTGTGCCACTGGGGCCGGTTGCTGAGTTGGATGAGGCCGTGGTTGTGGCAGAAACGGATCATGGTCGCCACCGGAAACTCCAGCATCTGCGCGGTTGGACAACTCCAAATGCAGCCCAGCATGGGCAGGAAATACCAGTTGGAGAACTCAGACGAGAACTGGTGCGTTTGCAGAAACTCGCGCAGCGGCTGCATCAGCTCGCCCTCGGCATTGCGCAGCGCGATGGCGGTGGCCAGGCGGTTGAACCGCACCACGTCGCGCAGCATGCGCAAGAAACGGGGGTTGATCAGGTTGCGGCGCTGGCTGAACACCGCATTGAGCGAGGTGCCGCTCCACTCCAGGTGCCGGTGTTGGCGGCTTTCAGGCACTTGCACCGAAAACGACATGTCAGACGTGGCTGTCTCCACGCCCAGCTCGGCAAACAAGGCGATGAGTTGGGGGTAGGTGCGCTCGTTGAACACCAAAAAGCCGGTGTCCACGCCATGGCTGATGGGCCCTTGGGGGGTGTCCAGCGTGATGTCCACCGTATGGGTGTGGCCGCCAAAGTAGCTGCCGGCCTCGAACAGCGTTACGGCCGCATGGGGCTGCAGGCGCAGTGCAGCAGACAAGCCCGCAATGCCAGACCCGATCACTGCAAGTTTCATAGGGAATTCGTCATAATCCGGTTACTATACGGTAATTTTGCGACTGAGCAGTATTTTTTTGCTATTTGCGGTTTCACTGTTCTGGAGCAAGGCAACGGCGATGGAACCGCGCAGGGTTGTCACAGCCCCGACCTAAAATCAAAGCAACTCGAAGGACCGACATGCTTTACCCCGAACTCTTCCGTCAGCTTGAAGCCGTGCGCTGGGACATGGAGCGCGATATTCCCTGGGATAGCTTTGATGCCAGCCTGCTGACCGACGAGCAGGCCACCACCATCAAAATGAATGCAATCACCGAGTGGTCGGCCCTGCCCGCCACGGAAATGTTCTTGCGCGACAACCAGGGCGACAGCGATTTTTCGGCCTTTATGTCGATCTGGTTTTTTGAAGAGCAAAAGCATGCCCTGGTGCTGATGGAGTACCTGCGCCGTTTCCGTCCGGACATGGTGCCTACCGAAGAAGAGCTGCACAACGTGCGCTTCACGTTCGACCCTGCCCCCGCGCTAGAGACATTGATGCTGCACTTTTGCGGCGAAATCCGCCTCAACCACTGGTACCGCCGCGCCAGCGAATGGCATACGGAGCCGGTGATCAAATCGATCTACACCCGCCTGAGCCAGGACGAAGCCCGCCACGGCGGTGCCTATTTGAAATACATGAAGCGCGCCATTCAAAACGTGGGCCTGGAGGCCAAAAGCGCGTTTGCCAAAGTCGGCGTGCTGATGGCCAGTGCCCGGCGCACCGCGCAGGCCCTGCACCCGACCAATTTGCACGTCAACAAGGCGCTTTTCCCGAACGACACCATTCAAAGCCGCCTGCCCAACCCGCAGTGGCTGGAGCACTGGCTGGACCAGCAGATCAAGTTTGATGACATCTGGGAAACCAAGGTGGTGGAGCGCATCCTTCACAACATGAGCCTCTTGCTCGAGCGCAGCTTTGCCACCGTGCAAGAGCTCAACAAATACCGCAAAGAAATGGCGCGTGAGCTGGAAGCATCGTTGGCCGCGCCCATCGCCACTGCGCA
>CAIWRE010000258.1 GCA_903914985.1 uncultured beta proteobacterium
CCTTGTACTACGGCAAAGGTGCGGGTTCTGAGCCCACCGCCAGCGCGGTGATCGCCGATTTGGTGGACATCACGCGCCTGCACACGGCGGACGCCGCGCAGCGGGTGCCGCATTTGGCCTTCCAGCCCAACGCCATGAGTGACCTGCCCATTCTGCCGATGGCACAGGTGGTGACCAGCTACTACCTGCGCCTGCGGGTGGCGGACCAAACCGGCGTGCTGGCCAAGGTCACCGGTATTTTGGCCAATGCGGACATCAGCATCGACGCGGTCTTGCAGCGTGAAGCGGACGAGGTGGGTGGCACCGAGGCCAACCAAACCGACCTGATCATCCTGACCCACGACTGCGCTGAGGCGCGCATGGACGCTGCGCTGGCACAAATGCAGGCCCTGCCCACCGTATTGCGAACCATTGTGCGCATTCGCAAGGAAGAGTTGGCCTGATGCGCTATCTATCCACCCGTGCAACGGATAGCGCACAACGCAAGCGCTTCTGTGAAATCCTCCTCGAAGGCCTAGCACCTGACGGCGGCTTGTACCTGCCCGAGACCTATCCCTTGGTCGACGATGCGACGCTGACCCGCTGGCGCGGCTTGGCGTATGCCGATTTGGCGTTTGAAATTTTGTCGCTCTTTGTGGACGACATTCCCGCCGACGATTTGCGCGCGCTGTGCCGCAAGACCTACACAGCCGAGGTGTTCGGTACGGCGGCCATCGTGCCCTTGACGCGATTAGAGGATGGTTTGTATTTGCAAGCTCTGTCCAACGGCCCCACGCTGGCCTTCAAAGACATGGCCATGCAGTTGCTGGGCAATCTGTTTGAGTACGAGTTGGCACGCCGCGGCGAAGAGCTCAATATCTTTGGCGCGACCAGCGGTGACACCGGCAGCGCGGCCGAACATGCGATGCGCGGTAAAAAAGGCGTTCGCGTCTTCATGACCAGCCCGGACGGGCGCATGAGCCCCTTCCAGCAAGCGCAAATGTTCAGTCTGCTGGACGACAACATCCACAACATCGCAATCAAAGGCGTGTTCGACGATTGCCAGGACCTGGTCAAGGCGGTGTCGGCGGACTTGGAATTCAAGCGCAAGTACAAGATCGGCACGGTCAACTCGATCAATTGGGCGCGCCTCATGGCGCAGGTGGTGTACTACTTTGCAGGCTACCTGCAAGCCACCACCAGGAACGACCAGCAAGTGAGCTTTACTGTGCCCAGTGGCAACTTCGGCAACGTCTGCGCCGGCCATGTGGCGCGCATGATGGGTTTGCCGATTGCGAAATTGGTGGTTGCTACCAACGAGAACGATGTGCTCGATGAGTTTTTCCGCACCGGCGTGTACCGGGTGCGTGGCACAGCGGACACGCATGAGACCTCCAGCCCTTCGATGGACATTTCCAAGGCCAGCAACTTTGAGCGCTTTGTGTTTGACCTGCTCGGTCGCGACGGGTCGCGCACCGCCGATTTGTTTGGCGTGCAGGTTCAGCGCCAGGGCCGGTTCGACTTGGGCACTGACCCGGCCTTTGCATTGGCTGCCAGCCGCTACGGTTTTGCCAGCGGCAAGAGCACGCACCAGGATCGCCTGAATACCATTCGGGCCACCTGGGAAAAGTACGGTGTGGTCGTGGACACCCACACCGCCGACGGCTTGAAAGTGGCGCAGGACCATCGCCAAGCGGGCGTCCCTATGCTGGTGCTGGAGACCGCCTTGCCCATCAAGTTTGCGGCCACGATCGTGGAAGCCTTGGGCCGCGAGCCGGAGCGTCCCGCTAAATATGAGGGCATCGAAGCCTTGCCGAAAAAAGTGCATGTCATGGCACCCGATGTGCAGGCGATCAAAACCTTGATTGCCCATGCCTGTGATGGAGTAACAGC
>CAIWRE010000259.1 GCA_903914985.1 uncultured beta proteobacterium
AAGACCGATGTAAACCAGTTGGTGCCGTTCAAGTACAAATGGGCGTGGGAAAAATACCTCGCAACCTGCGCCAACCATTGGATGCCGCAAGAGGTCAATATGACCCGCGACATCGCACTCTGGAAGGACCCTAATGGTTTGACCGAGGACGAGCGCAGGATCATCAAGCGCAACCTGGGTTTCTTCACCACGGCCGATTCACTGGCTGCCAACAACATCGTGTTGGGCACGTACCGGCACATCACCGCGCCCGAGTGCCGCCAGTTTTTACTGCGCCAGGCGTTTGAAGAAGCGATTCACACCCACGCGTACCAGTACATCGTTGAGTCGCTGGGCTTGGACGAAGGCGAAATTTTCAGTGCCTACAACGAAGTTAAATCCATTCGCGACAAAGACCAGTTCCTGATCCCTTTCATTGAAGCGATCATGGACCCGCACTTCCATACCGGCACCCCCGAGACCGACCAGACGCTGCTCAAGTCGCTGATCGTGTTTGCCTGCTTGATGGAAGGGCTGTTCTTCTATGTTGGCTTCACCCAGATTCTGGCGCTGGGTCGGCAAAACAAAATGACGGGGGCTGCCGAGCAGTACCAGTACATCCTGCGCGACGAGTCCATGCACTGCAACTTCGGCATCGACCTGATCAATCAGCTCAAAGCCGAAAACCCGCACCTGTGGACTCCTGAATTCAAGGCCGAAATCAAAGGTTTGTTTGAAACCGCCGTAGAGCTGGAATACCGCTACGCCGAAGACACCATGCCGCGCGGAGTGCTGGGTATGAACGCTTCGATGTTCAAAGGCTACTTGCGTTACATCGCTAATCGCCGTGCCACCCAAATCGGCTTGGAAGCCTTGTTCCCCCACGAGGAAAACCCTTTCCCTTGGATGAGCGAAATGATTGACCTGAAGAAAGAGCGCAACTTCTTCGAAACCCGTGTGATCGAATACCAGTCTGGTGGAGCCTTGTCTTGGGACTAAGCCTTTGAATCGGACCCGCGTACATTTCACAGCCGCCTCGCTGGTGCGAGAGGCGGCTGTGGTCCCGCATTCATGTTGCTGGGAACCTGCCCAACCACATGAATCTCTTTTTGCTACTCACTGGCAAAAAGTGCTCTTTGTAAACTGATCAAGGAGAAAATGATGGCAACTGCAAAAAAACCGGCCGCTAAGAAGGCCGCTCCCGCAACCAAAGTGGCTGCAAAAAAGGCGGCACCCGCCGCCCCGGCAAAAAAAGCTGTAGCGAAGAAAGCTGCTGCACCGGCTAAAAAAGTAGCAGCGAAAAAAGCGGCGCCAGCCAAGGCAGCTCCCGCTAAAGCCGCCGCTAAAAAAGCCCCAGCCAAAAAAGCCGCACCCGCCAAAGCTGCAGTAAAGGCACCCGCTAAGAAAGCGGCAGCGAAAGCAGCGCCCGCGAAAAAGGCAGTAGCTAAAAAAGCGGTCGCGAAAAAGGCTGCACCTGCGAAGAAGGCCGCCCCAGCCAAGAAAGTAGCGGCCAAGAAGGCAGCGCCTGCAAAGGCACCTGCGAAAAAGGCGGCTCCTGCTAAGGCAGCGGCACCAGCCAAAAAAGCCGCAGCCCCCAAGAAGGCCGCGTCTAAAAAGGCTGCTCCTGCGAAAAAGCCTGCGGCCAAGAAAGCAGCTCCTGCTGCAGCACCTGCGCAGACGACGCTCAACCCCAAGGCTGCATGGCCTTTTCCCAGCGCGACAAAACCTTAAACCGTTTTGTAGCTGGAGCCAAAGCCTGGCATCTCTTGGAGATGCCAGGCTTTTTTCGTCCAGTGCCCTGGGGAATTACGGGTAAAACAATTGAAGACGGTAGCCTGCGACACGGGCGGTGGAACCTGAATTGTCCCACTGAACCCATAGGTCAATCGGCGCTGTCGAGCCGCCCTGAAGTTCGTCTGAAGGCGCGGCCCAATCCTTGGGTGCGTAGATTTTTCGGGCGAGTACATCATCAGCCGAGTCAGTGAATGTAAGTGCCAAAGATGGGGCCTCCAGCGTCAACTCCGAGCGGTTGCGAATGACAGCCTGCAGGTGAAACGCCTTTGCTCCTGCCGACGTGAGTTTTGAGTCATCGATGCTCAGCGCATTGCTTTGGCGAAGCGCACAGCGGCCTGGTGGGCACAGGGTCTGTAACCATCCCGCCAGTTTGGGCTGCGAGTCCGCTAGCGTGCCATAGGCATCGACGCCCAATTGGGTCATTAAGGCCGCTAGAAGAATCAGCATCGATCCAAGGCTTATCCAGCGACGCATTGTCTTCGCGGGGAGGGGGGCAGATTGCCCGCGCACAATTTGGGCGCTCGCCGGGTCTGGCATGGGACTGGATAGTGGTGGGTCCACTGGTGTATCGGGTTCTTCTTGACCGGTCTTTTCCGGCCGGTAGCTCAGCGGGGCCTCAAAAACCGATGTCGGTGTAACGGGTGCGGCCGTGTGCGCCAGGGCCATGAAAACCTCCTGGCACACGCCACAGCGAACCCATCCTTGCGCCAGTTCCAACTGTTCGTTCGACACCATGAAGGCCGTCGCACATCGGGGGCAGTGCGTCGTCAATTCCATTGAGCTTGAGCCACGTGAGGAGACCAAGTGATCCGACGCGCTTAAAGGCTTGCCGTCATCAACACCCAGCCTTCTTGGGTATCGGACACGTTGAGTTGGCAGTAGGGCGCATAGGCTTGAATCAATTCTTCGGTCTGTCGTTCCAGAATTCCGGCGAGAACCAGCCCCCCGCCAGCAGCGACATGGGAGCAGAGCAAAGGCGCCAGCACCTTCAGGGGTGAGGCCAAAATATTCGCAAGTACCAGACCGTACTGACCTTGTGCCCGGTCGGGCAGGCCAGCGTGAAGTGCGGCAGCGTTGGCGGTGGCATTGACCTCCGTGGACTCCACAGCTGCGGGGTCAATATCAACCGCCATGACGTGTTTGGCGCCAAATTTGGCGGCGGCAATCGCCAAAATGCCCGAGCCGCAACCGTAGTCCAGCACCCGCGCGGGCATGGGGTGATTGGCAATCCAGCGCAGACACATGCGCGTCGTAGGATGGGTGCCGGTACCGAAGGCCAGCCCCGGGTCGAGCCGGATTACCTCGCGTGCCGATTCCGGCAACGCATGCCAGGTGGGAACAATCCAAAACGTGGGGGTAATGTCTACGGGGGCGAACTGCGATTGGGTCAGACGCACCCAGTCCTGGTCAGGTACCGCAGTGGTGCCCAAGACTTCGCACCCTTCAAAAAAATCCTGGGCCTGCAACAACTCGCCCGCGTTTCGGGCGGCCGCTTCCTCGGCAAACAGCGCGGTCAGGCGTGAGCGCTGCCATCCATCCTTGGGTGCGGGCATGCCGGGTTCGCCAAACAGCGCCACTTCTGCGTCGGTTTGGGCGTCGGCGTCTTCCACACTCACACTCAAAGCGTCCAGGGCTTCTAACGCCTCGCTCACGGCTTCGACCCTGTGTTCAGGGCACATCAGGCGCAGTTCAAACATGGTGTCTCTCAGCGTTTGTGCTGCTCCAGCCAATGTTCCAAATAATGGATATTGGTGCCCCCGGCCATGAACTTGGCGTCCACCATCAGTTCACGGTGCAAGGGAATGTTGGTATTGATGCCTTCAACCGCGGTCTCCAGCAAGGCCGTCCGCATGCGGGCCAGCGCTTGTTCACGGGTATCGCCATGCACAATGAGCTTGCCAATCATGGAGTCGTAGTTGGGCGGGACAAAGTAATTGGTGTAGACGTGCGAGTCCACCCGCACGCCGGGGCCGCCGGGCGCATGCCAAGTAGTGATGCGCCCGGGCGAAGGCGTGAATTTGTAGGGGTCTTCGGCATTGATCCGGCACTCAATCGCATGGCCGTTGATGGTGATCTGGCGTTGAGTGAAGGGCAGTTTCTCACCCGCCGCGACCATGATTTGCGTCTTGACGATGTCAATGCCCGTCACCATTTCTGTCACAGGGTGCTCCACCTGCACCCGGGTGTTCATTTCAATGAAGTAGAACTCGCCCGCTTCGTACAGAAATTCAAAGGTACCCGCGCCCCGGTAGCCCATTTTTTTGCAGGCCGCGACGCAACGCTCACCAATGCGCTCAATCAGCTTGCGGTTGATGCCGGGAGCAGGCGCCTCTTCGAGAATTTTTTGGTGGCGACGTTGCATGGAGCAGTCGCGCTCGCCCAAATAAACTGCGTTCTTGAAGGTGTCTGCAAGGACCTGAATCTCAATGTGCCGCGGATTTTGGAGAAATTTCTCCATGTAGACCGCCGGATTGCCAAACGCCGCACCGGCTTCGGCTTTGGTCATTGCTACTGCGTTGACCAGCGCAGCCTCGGTGTGAACCACGCGCATACCGCGTCCGCCACCACCACCGGCGGCTTTGATGATGACCGGGTAGCCCACGGTTTTGGCGATGCGGCGAATCAGGGTCGGATCATCCGGCAGTTCACCGTCGGAGCCGGGAACGCAGGGCACACCGGCCCGAATCATGGCCTGCTTGGCAGACACTTTGTCGCCCATGAGGCGAATAGCCTCCGGTGTGGGTCCGATGAATTGAAAACCGCTTTTCTCCACGCGCTCAGCGAAGTCCGCGTTCTCGCTCAGGAAACCGTAGCCAGGGTGGATAGCCTCGGCATCGGTCACTTCCGCCGCAGAAATAATCGCCGGCATATTGAGGTAGCTGAGATTCGATGCGGCCGGGCCAATGCACACGGCTTCTTCAGCCAAACGCACGTATTTGGCGTCGCGGTCGGCTTCGGAGTAGACCATCACCGCTTTCACGCCCATTTCGCGGCAGGCGCGCTGAATACGTAGCGCGATTTCGCCACGGTTGGCGATCAGGATTTTCTTAAACATGGGTGGCGCTGCTTATTCGATGGTCAGCAGGCTTTGCCCGTATTCCACCGCTTGGCCGTTCTCGCAAAGGATTTGAACGACCTTGCCTGCCTTGTCAGCCTCGATCTCATTGAGAATTTTCATGGCTTCGATAATGCAAATCGTGTCGCCCACCTTGACCGTGTCGCCCACTTCGACAAAAGACTTGGCGCCGGGTGACGAAGAGCGGTAAAAACTGCCCACCATAGGCGATTTGACCGTGTGCAGCGCTGATTCCTCAGGCACCGCGGCCTCGGGCGCTGCAGGTGCGGGCGCCGCCGGAGCGATTGCCGCCACCGATGCTTGTGCTGCGGCGGGCGCATAGGCTTGGACCACCACATTAGAGCCTTTGACAATGCGAACCTTGCCTTCCGCCTCGGTAATTTCAAGTTCAGACACGTTGGAATCTGAAACCAGGTCGATCAGGGTTTTAAGTTTGCGCAAATCCATGGAGGCTCCCAAAGCGGTTGGCGATAGTGCAAGTTCTTGGCAAAAGAATCGCCTAAAACATGCTATCGGAATTTATTTGTAGGTATGTTCTGCCAATTTCGAGCAGAGGCTTGCATCATACGCGGCCCATCGCCCGCGTTGCAAGGTCTATTTTAGACCAGCGAGCAGTTGCAATTCGCCCGCGGTGACCTGGCCCATTTTCCGCAGAACAATATAGCCTTTGGCATCCAATGCAATCGTGAACGGCAGAGCGCCGGTGAGGTTTCCCAGCGTGCGGCTGAGTTCCGTGCCGCCAAAACCGGCCATACCGACGGGAAACGCCAGCGGCGTTTTTTCTAAAAATGCGTTCACCTGCGCGCCCTTGTCGACCGCCAATCCCAGAACTTGCCAACCGTTAGCTTTATTTTCTTGATAAAACGCGTTAATTAGCGGCAATTCTTCGACGCAGGGTGGACACCAGGTCGCCCAGAAGTTGATCAGCAAGGGGCGTCCTGCCAAGGTTTTCATGGCCAGTTCGCCGCCCTGTGGCGTGGTCCATTGCAAATTCCAAAAGTCTGGAGCGCTGCCCGTCACCGCCTGAGCGGTGTCCTTTTTCATCTGTAGCCAAGCGGCAGTGACCCCGGCGCCCAGGGCCGCAACGCCCAAAGCGCCTACCACCGTGCGTCGCAGCAATGGTTTTTGCGGGTTGGCAAGGACAGCGTCAGGCGTTGGTTCGGTGTTCATAAGGCGCTATTTTCTACCAAACGCCGCAAAGCGTCGGTGTTACCCCGCGGGCTGCGGCCCCGGGCGTCAGGCTGCAGCGCGCCGCGCAGGTCGTCGAGGTCATAGACCAGCAGGTGCAGGCCAATGTGTTCCTGTAGCGCCGCGCACCGCACGTGCACGCTGAGTGCATCGACCATCCTGCCCTGAAAGCCCGGTACCGAACGCGCCTCAAACCGGATGCCCATGTCAATCAGAGCAATTTCAGCCGCCTTGGAATCTTCACAAAACAGCTGCAGATAAATGTCGGAGTGGCGTGTTGCTGTTCCGTGCCACACCGCCCCGGCCACATGCGGCCGGAAACGCACTAACCGCTCCATCCAACCCAATGCCAATTCCCGCAAGGCCTGCAATTCTTCGGGCTGGGTGTCTGCGCAAAAAATGGCGATGTACTCTTCGACCGCCAGTTCCAGCTCCTGGTTGTCGGGCAGGCCACCGCGCTGCCCCGTGCCCAGTTGTTTGGCTGCGCGTCGCTTGGCGGAACCAAAGTCCAGGCCTTCTTCCACGACCAATCGGGCCGCGATGGCGGTGATTTCCTGTTTGTAACTGTCCATGCCCGGATTGTGCCGTCGTGCGGCAAGGTGCAGCCTAACGCGCCGCTAAACTCTTGCGATGCATATTCATATATTGGGCATTTGCGGCACCTTCATGGGGGGGCTGGCGGCGCTGGCGCGCGAGGCCGGGCACCGGGTCACCGGCTGCGACGCGGGCGTCTATCCGCCCATGAGCGACCAGTTGCGTGCTTTGGGCATCGACTTGATCGAAGGCTTTGGCGCCGAGCAGTTGGCACTCCAACCGGACGTATTTGTCGTCGGCAACACCGTCAGCCGCAGCCGTTTGGACAATGGCACCGCGAAATTCCCCTTGATTGAGGCGATTTTGGACGCAGGCGCGCCGTACACCAGCGGGCCGCAGTGGCTGGCAGAGCACGTGCTGCAGGGGCGCCATGTGTTGGCTGTGGCCGGCACCCACGGCAAAACCACGACCACGGCCATGTTGACCTGGATTTTGGAAAGCGCAGGGCTTCAACCCGGCTTTTTGGTCGGCGGCGTGCCCTTGAACTTTGGCGTGTCAGCCCGCCTGGGACAGGGCCAGCCCTTTGTGATCGAGGCGGACGAATACGACACAGCGTTTTTTGACAAGCGTAGCAAGTTTGTGCATTACCGCCCGCGCACCGCGGTGCTCAACAACCTCGAGTTCGATCACGCCGACATTTTTGACAATCTGGCGGCGATCGAACGCCAGTTCCACCACCTGGTGCGCACCGTGCCGTCCACCGGGCGCATTGTGGTTAACGGTTTGGAAGAAAGCCTGTCCCGGGTGCTGCACCAGGGTTGCTGGAGCGAGGTACGCAGTTTTGGCGCGGCGGTGAGCGATTTCAGCGCATTGGGGGAGCCCCACGATTTCGACGTGCTGCAAGGTGGCAAAACGGTGGCGCATGTGCAATGGGCACTGACGGGCGTGCACAACCAACTCAATGCCTTGGCTGCCATTGCCGCGGCCGAGCACGTGGGTGTGGCGCCTGCTGACGCGGCCTTAGCGCTGGCCCGCTTTGAGAACGTCAAGCGCCGAATGGAAGTGCGAGCCAGCGTTGTCTTGGCGGAACCGCCCCACGGCGCGCCTGTGACGATTTACGACGACTTCGCCCATCACCCGACCGCCATTCGCACCACGGTCAATGGACTGCGGCGCAAAGTGGGCGGCGCGCGCATCCTGGCGGTGTTTGAGCCGCGCTCCAACACCATGAAGCTGGGCACGATGAAGGCGCAGTTGCCCTGGAGCCTGGAGGAGGCGGACCTGGCGTTTTGCCACGCAAAACATTGCGCACCGTATTGCGGGAGAGGTCGAGTATCTTGCATATCTCCCTTGTTTTCAACCCCTTTTCCTTGAGCGTCTGTATCGCTTGCCGAATCTCTTCCGTAATCATAGACGTGTATCACCTCCGCAATTTCAGCTTGCAGTTCCGAGAACTGGGACTGTGCTTTTGCCAGCGCTTGTTGCATGTCAACGCGTTCCTCTTTGGATTGGCCAGGGTAGAACACCTTGTTCGC
>CAIWRE010000260.1 GCA_903914985.1 uncultured beta proteobacterium
CTCAAGGTGCTGCGCTCGCTCAAACCCTGGACCAGCGAAACCCTGGTCAGCGACGTGGTGCGCGGCCAGTATGCCAGCGGCACCAGCGGCGGCCAACCGGTGCCCGCCTACCGCGACGAGACGGGCGTCAATCCCCAGAGCAACACCGAAACCTTTGTGGCGCTGCGCACCGAGATCGCCAACTGGCGCTGGGCGGGTGTGCCGTTCTACATACGTACCGGCAAACGCCTGGCAGGACGCGACGCGCGCATTGTGGTGAATTTCCGCCCCACGCCACACGCCATTTTTCAGTCCAGCAGCCAAACCGGCAACCAGCTGGTGATCAATCTGCAGCCCAAAGACGGGCTGGAGTTGCACCTGTTTGCCCAAGGGCAAAACAACCGCAAGGCGGGCAACAGTGCGGCGCAAGCCCTGGTGCCGGTGCAACTGGACTTGGACTTTGACAAACGCTTCGGTTCAGAGCGCGTAGGTGCTTACGAGCGCTTGCTGCTGGACGTGATCGACGGGCGCCTGAACTTGTTTGTTCGCAGCGACGAGCAAGAAGAGGCCTGGCGCTGGGTGGAACCGCTGATCAAGCATTGGTCGGCGGACGCCCAAGGGCCGCGCCTGTATGCCGCGGGTACCTGGGGGCCCAGCGCCTCAAGCGCCATGATTGCGCGCGATGGTTTTTGCTGGGACGAAGAGTCCTGATTCCACCTCTTTTTTCGAAGGCCACCGCCATGCTTGACCGTATCAAAGCTGCCCTGCCCTCCCTGGCCCCGGCGGAACAACGCGTGGGGCGTTTGTGCCTGGCCGATCCACGGGCCTTTGCCAAGCTGCCTGTGAGTGAACTGGCGGACCGCTCGCATGTGAGCAAGCCCACGGTGGTGCGTTTTTGCCGCAGTGTGGGCTACGACGGACTGGCGGACTTCAAGCTCAAGCTCGCAGGCACGGTCAACGAGGGTGTGCCTTTTATCCACCGCAGCGTGGATGCGGATGACAAGATTGGCGATGTGATGGTCAAGGTCATCGACAACACCGTGGCCGCTTTGCTGAAGTACCGCAATGAGGCCAGCACCTTGGCCATGGAGCGCGCCGTGGTCGCGCTGGTAGAAGCCTATAAGGCCGGTCGGCAAATCCAGTTTTTTGGCGTGGGTAACTCGGGCATCGTGGCACAGGACGGTCAGCACAAATTTTTCCGCCTGGGCGTCAACACCACGGCCTACAGCGACGGGCATATGCAGGTGATGAGTGCCTCGGTGCTGCGCGCTGGCGACTGCGTGGTGGTGATCAGCAACTCCGGGCGTACCCGTGACCTGATGGACGCCTGCGATATTGCACGCAAAAACGGCGCGACCACCATCGTGATTACCGCCAGCGGATCGCCTCTGGCCAGTGCAGGCCATATTCACCTCAGTGCCGACCATCCCGAGGGTTTTGACAAATACAGCCCCATGGTGTCGCGCCTGATGCACCTGATGATTCTGGATATTTTGGCCACCGCGGTGGCCTTGCGCATCGGCAGCGGCACTCTGCAGCCCCTGCTGAGCGAAATGCGGAAAAACCTGCGCAGCAAGCGCTACACCTGAGCGCCGTTGGGCCTTGCGCCCTAGCCGTTGTGCTCCATGGCCCGGCGTTGGCGATCGACGAAGTCCTGGTAAGTGTCAATGCCGCGCAGCTGCAGAATCGTGTTGCGCACAGCGGCTTCCACCAGCACGGCGATATTGCGTCCCGCCACCACCTGAATCACCACTTTGCGCACCGGAATGCCGGCGACGTCCTGCGTCAGGGGCTCAAAAGGCATGCGTTCGTAGTCACGCTCCAGGGTCTCGCGGCGCACCAGATGCACGATGAGCTTGAGCCGCATCTTGCGCCGCACCGCTGTCTCGCCAAAGATGGCGCGGATGTCGAGCAGGCCAATGCCGCGCACTTCCAGCAGGTTTTGCAGCAAATCAGGGCAGCGGCCTTCGATGGTGGTTTGGTTGATGCGGTACAAATCCACCGCATCGTCCGCCACCAGGCCGTTGCCACGCGAGATCAGCTCCAAACCCAGCTCGCTCTTGCCCAGGCCCGATTCGCCGGTGATCAGCACGCCCAGGCCCAGAATGTCCATGAACACGCCGTGCATGGACACGCGGTCGGCAAAGTGTTTGGACAAATAGGCGCGCAGCACGTCGATCACATACGCCGAAGATCCTGGCGCCGCGAACATCGGTATTTGGGCCCGCTCGCACATGGAGATCAAGGCCTCGGGAGCCTGCTGACCGTCGGCCAGCACGATCACCGGCGGCTCCAGCGTCACGATGCGCCCGATGCGCCGCGCGCAGTCGTCGGCCGTGGCGTTGGTGAGGTAGGCGATTTCGCGCTCACCCAGAATTTGAACGCGGTAGGGATGGATGTAATTGAGGTAACCCACCAAGTCCGCGCCAGAGCGTGCGGCGCGCACCGCTACCTCGTCAAAGCGGCGCTCGGATGCGCCCAAGCCGGCGATCCACTCCCAATGCAAATACGAGCGAAAGGCCTCGAAGAGGACGTCAGCACTGATGGCGTTGGGTTTCACGGGGTGAGGCGCCTCGGTGGGGGGCTACTGGAAAAATCAGTGAACCTGGGTAGAGCGCCAGCCGGTGAGCAAAGCGTGCAGTTCGACCGCGTCGGTCGTGGTGGTCAGGCGCTCGCGCATGGTGGCGTCGCCCAACAGTTCGGCGATTTCAGACAGGATTTCCAGATGCTTTTGGGTTGCGGCTTCGGGCACCAGCAGAAATATCAGGAGCGTGACGGCCTGGTCATCCGGGGCATCAAAGCCAATCGGCTTGAGCAACTGAAACGCCGCCGCCATGGGCGCTTTCAAGCCCTTGATCCGGCCGTGGGGGATGGCAACGCCGTGGCCCAGCCCGGTAGAGCCCAGGCGCTCGCGCGAGAACAGGCTGTCAGTGACCAGGGCGCGGCTTAAACCGTGCAGGCTCTCAAACAGCAGACCGGCCTCTTCAAAAGCCCGCTTTTTGCTAGAAACGTCCACCTGCGCAAGCACATGGGGTGGGGGCAAAAGAGTGGCAAGGCGGTTCATAAGTGGGCGGATTATGCACATAAAAAAACCCGCCACGGCGGGTGGCGGGTTTGTGGACCTCGAAGGGAAACGCGCTTACATCAGCCGCTTGGGCGCTTCGTGATGGTGGTTTTGGATGCGGTCTTTGTGGCGAACCACCTGGCGGTCCAATTTGTCAACCAATTCATCGACCGCCGCGTATAGATCTGAATGCGCGCTCTCGGCGAACAAATCACTGCCCTTGACGTGAATATTGCACTCGGCACGCTGACGGCGCTCTTTTTCCTTTTGGTTTTCGATACTGAGCAGGACCTTGATGTCAACCAGTTGGTCAAAGTGTCGGGTGATGCGGTCGAGTTTTTCAGTGACGTAGCTGCGCAGGGCAGGGGTAACTTCCAGATGGTGACCGCTGATTGTCAGATTCATAGATGGGCTCCAGTTGCTCTCAGAATTTAAAACCCGGTGACCCGCAGGCCGCCGGTCCACTTCCACGAAAAACCAGAGGGTTTTCAGACCCTCGACTCCACTATGCGCCGCTTTGCCGGTAAACGCAAAGACTTTCTATGCTGCATCGCAACAGGGCAGAATAGGCCAAACCGATCAAAATTGCGCCCATGCTAAATATCTTTACCCTTGCCAACGGCCGCCTGTTCCAGGAAGAAATCGAATCCCTGGAAGAACTCGCCCAGTTCCAGCCCATCTGGGTGGACCTGGAGTCGCCCACGGTGGAAGAAAAGCGATGGATCAAGCAGTACTACGGCCTGTCCATTCCTGAAGACGCGATGGACGAGGACATTGAGGAGTCCGCCCGCTTCTACACCGAGGACAACGGCGAGTTGCACATTCGCAGCGACTTTTTGATCGCCGACGAAAACGAACCCCGCACGGTGCGCGCTGCGTTTATTTTGATTTTGGTCAACGACAGCCTCAAAAGCAAAGGGGTTTTGTTTTCTATCCATGACGAAGACGTGCCGGTGTTCCGGCTGCTGCGCATGCGCGCGCGCCGTGCACCCGGCCTGATCGAAGACGCCAAAGAGGTGCTGCTAAAATTGTTTGACGCCGATGCCGAGTACTCCGCCGACACCCTCGAGGGCATTTACGACGAGCTGGAAAAAGTCAGCAAAAAAGTGCTCGCCGGCAATGTGACCGACGCGATTGCCGGTGAAGCGCTGGGCGCGATTGCGCGGCATGAGGACTTGAGCGGCCGTATCCGGCGCAATGTGATGGACACCCGGCGTGCGGTGAGCTTCATGATGCGTTCGAAAATGCTCAACGCAGAGCAATTTGAAGAAGCACGACAGATTTTGCGTGACATCGATTCGCTCGATTCTCACACCGCGTTCCTGTTTGACAAGATTAACTTCTTGATGGACGCCACCGTCGGTTTTATCAACATCAACCAGAACAAGATCATCAAGATCTTCTCGGTGGCCAGTGTGGCCCTGCTACCGCCCACCTTGATTGCCAGCGTGTACGGCATGAACCTGAAGTTTCCGGAATTGGAATTTTTGGGCGCCTGGAGCTACCCCTACACCGTGGCGTTGATGGTGGCCAGCGCCTGGGTACCCATGTGGTACTTCCGCAAGCGGGGCTGGCTGAAGTAAGGCTTGTTGCGCGGCAAAGGCCTCGTCAATGGGTGCGCAATTCACGGCGCAAAATTTTGCCCACCGGCGTTTTAGGCAGGTCTTCGCGGAACTCAATTTCTTTGGGTTGCTTGTAGCCCGTGAGGTTTTCCCGGCAATGGGCCCGCACCGTGACCTCGTCCAAGTTCGGGTCTTTTTTCACGATCACCAGCTTCACCGCCTCGCCCGTTTTGGCATCCGGAATGCCAATGCACGCACACTCCATCACTCCCTCAAGCTGGGCGACCACGTCTTCCAACTCCGTGGGGAACACGTTGAAGCCGCTCACCAGAATCATGTCTTTTTTGCGGTCCACAATTTTGAAATAGCCACGCTCGTCCATGGTGCCGATGTCGCCGGACTTGAAAAATCCGTCCGCGGTCATGACCTTGGCGGTCTCATCCGGACGCTGCCAGTAACCGGCCATCACCTGCGGGCCTTTGATCGCTATTTCGCCCGCCTGGCCTGGCGCGCACTCCTGCCCATCGTCGTCCAGCAGCTTCATGACAGTGCCGGGAATCGGCACGCCAATGGTGCCCGTAAATGCTTTGGAAGCGACCGGGTTGCAACTGGCTGACGGCGAGGTCTCGCTCAGGCCGTAGCCTTCGCAAATAGGACACCCGGTTTTTTCAAACCACAATTTCGCCACGCTGCTTTGCACCGCTGTGCCGCCACCGAGGGAAACGCGGAGGTGGCTCCAATCCACCGTATTGAAATCCGGGTGGTTGGCCAGTCCGTTGAACAGCGTATTGACTGCCGGAAAGCTGTGAATCGTATGTTTGCGGAGCTCCTGCAACACGGCAGGAATATCGCGTGGGTTGGGGATCAGGATCAATTTACCGCCCATGCGCATATTGAGCATAAGACCGATGGTGAAAGCAAAGATGTGGTACAGCGGTAAAGCACAGACGCTGGTGGGCTGTTCCCCGGCGGGTAAGTCTCTCATCACAGGCTCGTTCCAAACCTCGGACTGCAAGACGTTCGAAATCAAATTGCGGTGCAACAACACAGCACCTTTGGATACGCCTGTGGTGCCTCCCGTGTACTGCAGAACCGCCAGGTCATCCGCATGCAGGCGCGGTTTGGTAAAGGACGCCTTGCTGCCCTTAGAAACTGCGGCATTGAATCGCACAGCCTCCGGCAGATCGAAGGCGGGCACGAGCTTTTTACGTGAACGCACCACGTAATTGACCAAAGCGCCTTTGATGAGGCCCATTTGGTCACCCATGGCGCACAACACAATGTGCTTGATGGGGGTCGCCGCCACACATTTTTGCAATGTGACTGCAAAGTTTTCAAGAATGAAGATGGCCTTGGCACCCGAATCCTTCAGCTGGTGTTCCAGCTCGCGGGACGTGTAGAGCGGGTTCACGTTAACCACCACGTAGCCTCCACGCAGAATTGCAGCCACGGCCACCGGGTACTGAGGCACATTGGGCATCATGATGGCTACACGATCACCCTTGTTGAGGCCCAGGCTTTGCAAATAGGCCGCGACGCTCAGGCTCAAGCGGTCGGTCTGCGCAAAACTGATGTCCACACCCATGAAGCTGTAGGCGATGCGATCGGCGTATTTTTCGAACGCTTCTTCCATCAGCACAACCAGCGAACCGTATGCCGCGGGGTCCACCTCCTGCGGCATGCCCGGCGGGTAGGCACCTAGCCAGGCGTGCGCAATCATCGGGTGGCCTCCTGCGATCTGGTCTTTTCGATTGCCATGGATGCGACGCCGAAGGGCGGTACTACTCGATCGCCTTGACCATGTCTTCCACGACCTTCTTGGCGTCACCAAACACCATCATGGTCTTGTCCAGGTAGAACAACTCATTGTCCAGACCGGCATAGCCCGCAGCCATCGAGCGTTTGTTCACGATGATGGTTTTGGCTTTGTAGGCTTCCAAAATCGGCATGCCGTAAATGGCGCTTCCTTTGGTGTGCGCAGCAGGGTTGACCACGTCGTTGGCGCCCAGAATGATGGCCACATCGGCCTGGCCAAACTCGCCGTTGATGTCTTCCATTTCAAACACCTGGTCGTAGGGCACTTCGGCCTCGGCCAGCAGCACATTCATGTGGCCCGGCATGCGACCGGCCACCGGATGGATGGCGTATTTCACCGTGATGCCTTTGGCGGTCAGCTTGGCGGCCAGTTCTTTGACCGCGTGCTGCGCCCGCGCCACCGCCAAGCCATAGCCGGGCACGATGATCACGGTTTCGGCGTTGCCCAACACAAAAGCGGCGTCGTCCGCGCTGCCGCTTTTGACGGGGCGTTGTTGGGCAGCAGCGCCTGAAGCCACCGCCGTGTCGCCGCCAAAGCCGCCCAGGATGACGTTGAAGAAGGAGCGGTTCATGGCCTTGCACATGATGTAGCTCAGAATCGCGCCGCTGGAGCCCACCAGGGAGCCGGCAATGATCAGCATGCTGTTGTTCAGGCTAAAGCCAATGCCTGCAGCCGCCCAGCCCGAGTAGCTGTTGAGCATGGACACGACCACCGGCATGTCGGCCCCGCCAATCGGAATGATGATGAGCACGCCCATCACAAAGGCCAAAGCCAGCATGGCAAAGAAGGCCCACCAGGCACCATTGGCCATGAAGCACAGACCCAGGCCCAGTGTGGTCAAGCCCAAGACCAAATTGAGCTTGTGCTGGCCCGCAAACTGCACCGGCGCACCTTGGAACAAACGGAACTTGTATTTGCCGGACAACTTGCCAAACGCAATGACCGAGCCACTGAAGGTAATAGCACCGATGGCAGCCCCCAGGAACAGCTCCAAACGGTTGCCCATGGGAATTTCGGCACCTTTTTCCAGACCATGCAAGAGTGCGCTGGGTTCGGCCACCGCTGCGACGGCGATGAAGACCGCTGCGAGACCGATCATGCTGTGCATGAAGGCGACCAGCTCCGGCATTTTGGTCATCTCAACGCGCTGGGCCATGACGGTTCCGACCGTGCCGCCCACGACCAAGGCGGCCAGAACCCAGGCCAGCCCGGTGAAGCCGTCCTGGCCCATGTGGGTGGCCAGTTTGTAGATCATCGCGGCTGTGGTGACCGCCGCCACGGTCATGCCGATCATGCCGAACACATTGCCGCGAATGGAGGTCGTGGGATGCGACAGGCCTTTGAGCGCCTGGATAAAGCAGACGCTGGCAAACAAATACAAGAGAGTGACGAGATTCAAGCTCATTGCGCACCCTCCTTAGAGGCGACTTTTTTCTCTTTTTTCTTGAACATTTCCAGCATGCGGCGTGTGACCATAAAGCCACCAAACACATTGACCGCTGCCAGCGCCACGGCCAGCACACCCATGGTCTTGCCCAGCGTGGTCTCGGTGAGCGCAGCAGCCAGCATGGCGCCTACGATGACGATGGCCGAAATCGCATTCGTCACCGCCATCAGCGGTGTGTGCAGCGCCGGCGTGACGGTCCACACCACGTGGTAGCCCACGTAAATGGCCAGCACAAAAATGATGAGATTGAGAATGGTGGGGGAGACAACTTCCATTTTTTTTCCTATTCAATGGGGGTCAGATTCCAATTTATTTGCGGAGCCAGTTGGCTTACTTGCGCTTGACCTCGCCGCCCTGCGTCATCAAGCAGGCCGCCACGATGTCGTCTTCCATGTCCACATGGAACTGGCCTTCTTTGTTGAGCACCAGTTTCAAGAAATCAAGCACGTTGCGTGCATACAAAGCCGAGGCATCCGC
>CAIWRE010000261.1 GCA_903914985.1 uncultured beta proteobacterium
GCCGCCGTAAGCACCGGCAAACGGTGCATCGCAGTCGTTGCTCAGACGCCCAACAGGCAGGAAGTCAGGGGCCTCGGCACCAAACACCGCTTTGAGAACCTCTTGAGCAGACTCGTAATCAAAGCCATCCAGCTTCATCATGTTGCCCAGCACGCGCAAGACCTTCCAAGCGGGTCGGGTCTCGGCCAAGGGCTTGACGACCGCGTGAAAGCTTTGCACCCGGCCCTCCGCATTGACAAAGGTGCCAGGGGTTTCGCTGAACGGCGCGATGGGCAGAAGCACATCCGCGCAATCCAAATTGGTTTTGAACGGGCTCAGGCTCACCACCATTTCAGCCTTTGCCAAGGTGGTCACGGCCACGGCGCCAGGGGCACTGTCGAACGCGGGCTCGGTATTGAGCAGCACAACCGCTTTCAAAGCACCCCCCAACATTTGGCCTGCATCCAAGCCGCCTTGACCGGGCGTGGCGTGGACAAACTGGGCGCCTACCGTGTTGGCGGCTTCCGTCAGGTAACCGACCGAAGCGCCACTCAGTCTTCCAATGACGTTGGCAACGGCCAACAAAGCCGATGCCTGACCGTGGTGTGCTGCGGCATTGCCCAGCAAAATCGCTTTGCGCTCGCCACCGGCCAGAGACTTAGCGATGGCCTGCGCCTGGGCCGAAGGGGTCACGGCGTATTGCGACGGCACTTGCGCGATGTCTGCCAGCGCTGCCGCCACACCTTGCAATTGCACCAGCCAATCGGCTGCAACGGCGTGAATCTCTTGCTTGAGGGCGATCGCCCAATCGTTGCTGCCCGAACCCAGCACGTGCACCGCAGCGCCAGACTTGGCCGCTTGGCGAATACGCTGTGCGAACAGCGGATGGTCTTTGCGCAGATTGGAGCCCACCACCAGCACACGCTGCAATGTGCTCAAGGACGCGATGGGCATGCCCAGATAGCGCACGCCATTGGTCGGTGTGAAGTCGGCATTGCGCAGGCGGTAGTCAATGTTTTGGCTGCCCAAACCGCGCACGAGTTGCCCGGCAAGGTGCAACTCTTCCAGCGTGCTGTGCGGGCTCACCAATGCACCAATGGCTCCCGCGCCATGGTTGGCTTTGATTTCTTTCAGGCCATTGGCCACGTATTCCAAGGCCGTCTGCCAGTCAACGTTCGTCCATTTGCCACCATGCTTGATCATGGGCGAGGTCAGACGATCGGGCGCATTGAGCGCTTCGTAGGAGAAACGATCGCGATCGGCAATCCAGCACTCGTTCACTGCCTCGTTTTCAAAGGGGACGACGCGCAGCACTTGGTTGTTCTTGACCTGAACAATCAGGTTGGCACCGGTGGAGTCGTGCGGGCTGACGGATTTGCGGCGGGAGAGCTCCCAAGTACGGGCGCTGTAACGGAAGGGTTTGCTGGTCAGCGCTCCGACGGGGCAAATGTCGATCATGTTGCCGGAGAGCTCGGAGTCAATGGTTTGACCCAGGAAGGTTTCGATTTCGGAGTGCTCGCCGCGGTTGGACATGCCCAACTCCATGACGCCCGCAACTTCCTGACCAAAGCGCACGCAGCGGGTGCAATGGATACAGCGGCTCATCTCCTGCATGCTGATGAGTGGTCCGACATCTTTGACCGCCACCACACGCTTCTCTTCGGCGTAGCGCGAACCGGAACCACCATAGCCCACGGCCAAATCCTGCAGCTGGCACTCGCCACCCTGATCACAAATCGGGCAATCCAGCGGGTGGTTGATCAGCAAGAACTCCATCACCGACTTTTGGGCTTTGATGGCCTTGTCGGACTTGGTGTGCACCACCATGCCCTGCGTCACCGGAGTGGCGCAGGCGGGCATGGGCTTAGGAGCTTTTTCGATGTCCACCAGGCACATGCGGCAATTGGCGGCGATGCTGAGCTTCTTGTGGTAGCAGAAGTGGGGGATGTAGGTGCCCGCCTTCTCGGCCGCATGCATGACCATGCTGCCTTCCACGATTTCTACTTTTTTGCCGTCGAGTTCGATTTCAACCATGGTGTGATGCCAATCAAACGTAAGCGCCGACCACGCAGGTCTTGTGCTCTACGTGGTAAACAAATTCATCGCGGAAGTGCTTGAGCATGCCGCGCACCGGCATCGCTGCCGCGTCGCCCAGCGCGCAAATGGTGCGGCCCATGATGTCACCCGCCACGCTGTCGAGCATGTCCAGATCGCTGGCACGGCCCTGCCCGTTTTCAATACGGTCCACCATGCGC
>CAIWRE010000262.1 GCA_903914985.1 uncultured beta proteobacterium
CCGGGTTATTGGGCACCGGAATAACCTTGTAGGCCTTGGCGCGGTAGCTGTCGCAGGCGGTAAGCCGGTCGGTCCACACCACGGTCCAGGTCGCGGTCGACGACTCACCAGCCACCGCGGCAGCGGCTTCTTCCGGGTCTACGCCGTCTTGCGGGGTAATGCGGAACAGGCAGAGGGTGTCCGTGTCTTTGGGCACGTAGTCGGGCATCCAATAGCCCATTTGTTTGTACTTCAGGACGCCGGCGCTGTAGCGCTTTTTGGCATCGGTAATTTGGCTTGAGCCGGTGTCGGTATCGCTCATCTGTGTCTCCTGAGGGGGTTTGGGTTGGCGTGGGAGGAAATGTAAAAGTGTGCTTCAATAAAGTAAATTCATATCTTTTTACTTTTCGATTAAGTATTTACTTAATGAAAACTCTGCATAAAAAGATTGGTAGTCATGTTGCGGACCGAAGCCTTGGGGCGCAGAAGCGGTTTGGTCGAGCTTTGCGCTTTACTGCAATGGCGCGTGCGCCAGCTTGGCCTTCGCAGCACCGGTCTGAGCGGCCTGTGGCTTCGGATACGCGCACAGGCCCGCTGGCGCCTCGTGGGTACGCCAATAGTGGCCCGCCGCCGCCGCACCACTGCCGGGTTGAACTTTGACGCCGCAGTCAAGCATGGCCATTTCGGCGCCATTGATCGCCGCCATCAGATGAATTTCATTCATATCGCCCAAATGGCCGATGCGAAACAGCTTGCCCGCCACTTTGGACAGTCCACCGCCTAGCGACAGGTTGTAGCGCTGATAGGCGCGTGCAATCACCTCAGTACCCGCGATGCCATCAGGCAGCATCACCGCCGAAACCGTGTCTGAGTGCCAGCGCTGCTCTTTGGCGCAGAGCTTGAGCTGCCAACCCTGCGTAATTGCAGAACGTACACCTTCGGCGAGGTAATGGTGGCGGGCGATAACGTTGTCCAAGCCCTCTTCGCTGATCATCTTGAGCGACTCAATCAGACCGTACATCAAGGGCAACGCTGGCGTGTAGGGGAAGTACCCGGTGGCATTGCTTTGAATCATGTCCTGCAAGTCAAAATAGGCCCGCTTCAGCTGAGAGCTGGGGTACACGGACAAGGCTTTAGGGCTGGCGCACAAAATGCCTAGGCCGGCTGGAAGCATCAGGCCTTTTTGGGAGCCGCAAACGGCCATGTCGATGCCCCAATCATCAAACCGGAAGTCCAAGCAGCCTAACGAGGACACACAGTCCACAAAGAGCAATGCTGGATGTCCCGCCTCGTCCAAGGCTTCGCGCACACCCGCAATGTCAGAGGTCACGCCTGTCGCTGTTTCGTTGTGGCATGCCAGCACAGCTTTGATTTTGTGCTGCGTGTCGGCCTTGAGAATGTCTTCATATTCCTGGAGTGGAACGCCAGTCCCCCAATCACATTCCACAATTTGCACGTCCAGGCCAAGGCGCTGGCACATATCAATCCAGAGGTGGCTGAATTGTCCGAATCGTGCGGCCAGTACTGTGTCGCCGGGCGACAAGGTGTTCGTTAACGCCGCCTCCCAGCAGCCTGTTCCAGAGGATGGAAAGATGAAAGGCGTACCGGTCTGGGTACGAAAAACATCGCGCAAACCTGCCATGATGGTGTGCGTCAGCTGGGGAAACCGCGGTGAACGGTGGTCTTCCATCGACACCATCATGGCGCGCTGAATACGTTGCGGTACGTTGGTGGGACCGGGTACAAAGAGAAAATTACGACCAGCCATTTGGATATCCTTTCGGGTGAGAAACAAACAAGAAAGCAAATACCGTCGCCCACTTTGACCAGCCAAGACGGGGCGTAACTTGCAAGTCGCGGACTTTAGGTTCCCCGTTCGCGAAAGTAAATTCACAAATTTTTTGTTTTCAGTTAATCTATTGCTGAATGAAAAACGCAACTTTTCGACAGCTGCGCGTGTTTAGCGAGGTGGCTCGCCACCTGAGCTTCGCGCGCGCGGCACAAACGCTCAATCTCACGCCGCCCGCAGTAACGATGCAGGTGCGCGAACTCGAAAAACATATTGGATTACCGTTGTTTGACCGGAGCGGCCGCAATGTGACATTGACTACGGTGGGCGAGTACATGCTGGTCTACGCCCGAAAAATGCTGGCCACACTGAAAGACGCAGAAGACGCGGCGGCACGGCTCCAAAAACTCGAGGTGGGTTTGCTCACCATCGGCATGGTCAGCACCGCCAAGTATTTCCTGCCGCATTTGCTTGCGCGTTTCCGCCAGGAGCATCAAGGCATAGATATCAAGCTTGTGGTTGGAAACCGTGAGCAGCTGGTCAAAATGCTGCATGCCAATGAGGTGGACATTGCCATCATGGGCCGCCCCCCGACCGAAATGGCAACCCGCGCCGAGCCGTTTGCAGCCCATCCCCATGTTTTTGTGGCGCCGGTGAACCATGCACTGGCCAATGGTGAAACAATTTCTCCCCGGGACTTGCAGGCCCAGCCCTTCATCCTCCGGGAGCCAGGATCAGGTACGCGTGCCGCAATGGAACGATTCCTCGACAAGGCCAGGATAGAACCGCGCGTGAGCATGGAAATGGCCAGCAATGAAACCATCAAACAAGCAGTCATGGCTGGTATGGGTTTGAGCTTCTTGTCGCTTCACACGCTCGGATTGGAGCTCGACAACCGGCTTATCGCAGTCCTCGATGTTCAAGGTGCACCGGTCGTGCGTGCCTGGAACGTAGTGCATATGCTCTCCAAATTGCTCTCGCCAGCGGCAGAGGCTTTCCGCTACTTCGTGCTCGAGCATGGCGAGGACCATTTGGTTCAACAATTTGGGCGCCATGTCAACTTGGGATCAATCAACTCCGGACTGATCCGGCCAGCGGGTGCGCAAGTCCGCGCCGTGGGCGAGCCCAGCGGCGATTAAGAAAAACGCCATGCCCGGCCAAGCGCCAGGCGTCAAAGCGCAGCGCAGCGCCAGCATCAGACATGCACCGGAAACAATAGTGAGCAGGCAGTCCGCTAATCCAAGTCCGCGGCCTCGCACTTTACGCCACGCCCATAGCAAACCGGCTTCTAATGTAATGAAGCCAATCGCTATATCCACCACCAGCGTACCTTGGTAGAGCTGCTCCAGGTTCACACTTTGGCCAATCCAAGCAGATGTGCCATGTCCTTGAGGAAAATTCGCACATGGGCCATCGGCTTTTTGCGAACCAATTGCTTGTTCATGTACGACTCGAAGGTGAGCTGCTGTACATCCCTGTCCTCACAAATCTTGACAAAGCGCTCACGCCGCTTTTCGCTGCTGTACCAAAACCATTGCATGACGCCCAACACGGTAAAGACCGTGCGGTGGGCCTTCATGAACTGCTTGCGCGCCAGTTGCAGACTGCTGACCTCGCCGGTGAGCAACAATTTTTCAACGGCATTTGCGGCCAGTTCACCACCGTACATCGCGTAATAAATGCCTTCGCCGGAGGCTGGCGCGACGACACCGGCCGCATCGCCAGCCAATACGACATCTCGCCCGTTGTCCCAGCGTTTGAGAGGCTTCATGGGAAGTGGTGCACCTTCGCGCCGGAGCACTTCGGCATGGCCAAGGCCCGACGCTTCGCGCAACACGCCCACCGCGTTGCGCAGCGAAAAGCCCTTGTCGGCACTGCCCGTACCAATGCTCAAGGTGTCGCCGTGGGGAAAAATCCAGCCGTAAAAATCGGGTGACAACTTGCCTTGGTAAAACACATCGCATCGGGTGCCGTCATAACCCGCAGGTTTCACCGGAGGGGCTCTGACGATCTCGTGATAAGCGAAAACATACTGCGTGTCAGCCGCGCCGGGGACTCCGGCCTGGCGTGCGACCTGTGACTTTGCACCGTCAGCGCCGATGATGGTAAGTGCCCGAACACTTGCGGGCCTCGCTTCGCCGCGCTGCGAGCGTTCTCTCGCCTGGTAATGCACGACGCTGACACCATCAGCATCCCGGGTGATTTTCTCAAAAGTGCCAATCTGTCTTACCGCCCCGGCACTGGCTGCGCGCACACGCAGCCATTCGTCAAACTCCGCGCGGTCGACCATGCCGACAAAGCCGTTATCGATAGGAATGTCGACTTTGTGCGCACTGGGCGCAATCATGCGCGCCGACTGGGCCTTGGCGACCAGCAAGTGGTCAGGGATGGCAAAGTCTTTGATCAAGCGCGGCGGGATCGCACCACCACAAGGCTTGATTCTTCCAGCGCGGTCGAGCAAGAGCACCGAATGCCCCCGTTGCGCTAGTGTGTGGGCCGCTGTCGCACCAGCCGGTCCTCCGCCTACGACGACAACATCAAAAGTTTCCGTAGTTTGCATAGCAATACCTCGCAGTAAGTGCAGATAACCGGGAATCGGTGCGGGAGCTCATCAATCTGTCTGGACCAAAGCGCGTAACCCGAATGCGCTGACCATCATTCCGGCAACAAAAAATGGCACACCAAAGCCGCTGTACCAAAGTGCACGCTGGCTTACCCGTCGCAGGAAATAGTCCATCATGAGCAACTGCACAAAGAGCAGAATCGCCAGCACCAGTCCGCGGCCGGGTTGGCCCCAGGCGAACAAAAAGAGGATTACCAGAACTTGCGGCAACGCCATAAACCAACAGGCAACGTTGGCTGCGCGTTGCTCGCCCAGCTGAACTGGAAGCGATCGCACGCCCATTTCACGGTCTCCTGCAACCGCTTTGAAATCATTGAGAGTCATGATTCCATGGGTACCGATGCTGTAGAGAAGTGCCAAGGACAGCGAGCGCGCATCGGGCATGCTTCCACCCGCCATGACC
>CAIWRE010000263.1 GCA_903914985.1 uncultured beta proteobacterium
GCCTTGGTGGCGCATCAGGCTTTGGGTGTAACGGTGTTACTCAAAGGACCGCGCACGGTAGTGGCCGGGCCGGGCATTGCAATCGCACTTGAGCCTGCAACGCCTTGGTTGGCCACCGCGGGCACAGGTGATGTGCTGGCAGGTATTGCCGGGGCCCTGGTCGCAGGAAGGCATGCGCAACTCCAAACCAAACCGGCCTTATTGGCGCAACTTGCTGCCACCGCTGCCTTTCTCCATGCCATGGCGGCCGCGCTAGCGTCCGACGGTGCGCCATTGACGGCCATCACGCTTGTTGACGCATTGGGTGCGGCATTGCGACAACTTTTAAGCGGTGAAGGAAATTCATCTGGTGGTTGAACCAACCTCCCATAGTAACGAGGTATTTTTTTGAGATAAATTTTTGCGAATCGAATAACATTGCGTAAAAGGTAATGTTATTGAATATGATGAAATTCATTTCGTAAATATATATCTATGACCAAACCGCAATACAGGCCCGTAATAGCCTTAGTGAACCCTGTCTCAGGGATTCACCATGGATGAATTCTTGACGAGTCATTTGGTGATGCTTACCGCTCTTACGCCCAAGAGTGCGGCGCGGGTGTATCAAAGTTTTTCAGTATTGAGCTCTCAAACCCTGCAAGCCGAGGGCATTGCGCCCTTAGGGCTGAGTGCGGCAGCCATGTTGGACGAGCTTGCAGTGCTATGGACCCAACATGAGCGACTGCCTGTTCTTTTTGCATTGAACCGTGTGCATGACGCTCCCCACTCGCCACTTGACTTGTCAGTCAATGCCTTGGGTCGCTTACTGCACCGATTGCGCCAAGATGGCTGGTTGGTGCTCGAGTCATCAGACACCGACGGCCGTACCAAACTGGTGAAACCTACCGAGCAAACGCAGCGCTATTTCAGGGTTCTGGGTCAATGTATGGCGCAGGCCATTCACAGGGAAAATTCTCGCTCGCGCTGACCGTCCGTGTGCCCGGGCGCACAGAAGCGGACAGGTATTGGCTTTATGGTGGTCTCGTCCTGTGACCGACAGGACTTATTTCGCAAAGGCCCACCATGTTGCGCTACGCCCTTATCTTTTTTGTGATCGCATTGATCGCCGCTTTGTTTGGCTTCAGCGGCATTGCCGCCGGGGCAGTCAATATTGCCCAAATATTGTTCTTCGTATTCATCGTTCTGGCGGTTGCCAGTTTTCTGTTCGGCGCGATGAAAAAGCCCTAAGCCAGGCGCTACAAAAGCCCCGATGCAATATTGATGGTCAACGCCAGCAGGGTGGTATTGAAGAAAAATGCCAACACGCAGTGCACCAGACCGGCACGACGCATCTGGCGGCAGGTGAAGCTCACATCAGCCGTCTGGCCAGAGGTTCCTATCACGCAGGCGAAATACAAAAAATCGCCGTAGTCGGGCGCTTGTCCACCTGGAAACTCCAAGCCGCCTTGTTCACCGCGTATGACGCGTGCATAGTAGTCGTGCGCATAGTGCAGTGCGAACATCACCTGGGTGAAGGCCCAGCAACTTGCAATCGTGAGGCCTGCAAGCGCCATGTGCGCATAACGGAGCTCGCCTCGCAGCTCTTTCACCACGCCCAACTCCATCACGATGGCGCCCAGGCACATCAATGCCGACAACACCACCAGCACCAGGACGACGATGTTCCCTTCGTCATGGCGCAGTGCACGCACCCGCATGCGTTCATGGCTGGAGCCAAACATCATTTTGAGCGCCATCAGCAGGTAGGCCAGAACGCCTACGTTCCACCCCACGATCGCGCGGGTCACTCCATGCTGGGCCAACTCCAGCGGTAGCCCATACGCGGTGGCAACGCCCAGAACCACGCTGCCGAACAGGCGCGGCCGGGCCCATAGCAGGCGCAGCCACAGGGGTTTGGAAAAATGGGGGTCTGCCGTTGCAGGGGTCATGGATCGCTCTCACAAGGGTGCCGCGGGGCACAATAATGGTGCTTGCCGTCCGTCATACTAGCGTGTTGCCGCAACCCATAGGCTTTTAAAAACCACCATGAGCACTTCCGAATCCTCCGCCCGCTACCCCCGCGACCTGCGTGGCTATGGTCGCACGCCACCGCAGGCCCAATGGCCAGGCCAGGCCCGCGTGGCAGTGCAGTTCGTGCTGAACTATGAAGAGGGTGGCGAAAACTCCGTGCTGCACGGCGACGCTGGCAGCGAGCAGTTTTTGTCCGAGATGTTCAGCCCTCCGGCCTTCCCGGACCGGCACCTGACCATGGAAGGTATTTACGAGTACGGCTCACGCGTGGGTGTGTGGCGCATTCTGCGCGAGTTTGAGCAGCGCGGCCTGCCGCTGACCGTGTTTGGCGTGGGCATGGCGCTGGAGCGCTGCCCCGAAGTCGCCGCCGCCTTTGTGGAACTGGGCCACGAAATTGCCTGCCACGGCTGGCGCTGGATCAATTACCAAA
>CAIWRE010000264.1 GCA_903914985.1 uncultured beta proteobacterium
CATGACGCCGATCCAGGCGCAGGCCATTCCCGTGGTGCTCACCGGCAAAGACGTGATGGGTGCCGCCCAAACCGGTACCGGTAAAATCGCTGCCTTCGCCTTGCCGCTGCTGCAGCGCATGCTCAAACACGAAAACGCGTCCACCTCCCCGGCCCGCCACCCGGTGCGTGCGCTGGTGCTTTTGCCCACCCGCGAGCTGGCCGTGCAGGTGGCGGAACAGGTCAAGCTCTACGGCAAATACACCAACTTGCGCAGCGCCGTGGTGTTCGGCGGCATGGACATGAAGCCGCAGACCATTGAGCTGAAAAAAGGCGTGGAGGTCCTGGTGGCCACCCCCGGACGCTTGCTGGACCATATCGAGGCCAAAAATGCGGTGCTCAACCAGGTCGAGTACGTGGTGCTTGACGAGGCCGACCGCATGCTGGACATCGGCTTTTTGCCGGACCTGCAGCGCATCCTGAGTTATTTGCCCAAACAGCGTACGACGCTGTTGTTCTCTGCCACGTTCTCGCCGGAGATCAAGCGCCTGGCCGGCAGTTATTTGCAAGACCCCGTGACCATCGAGGTGGCGCGCTCCAACGCCACGGCGTCGACGGTGGAGCAGCATTTCTACAGCGTGGGCGAAGACGACAAGCGCCGTGCCTTGCACCATGTGCTGAATACCCGCGGCATGAAGCAGGCCTTTGTGTTTGTGAACAGCAAGCTCGGCTGTGCCCGTTTGGCCCGCTCTCTGGAGCGTGAAGGCCTGAAGACCGCTGCCTTGCACGGCGACAAGAGTCAGGACGAGCGGCTCAAAGCGCTGGAATCCTTCAAGAGCGGCGAAGTCGATTTGCTGGTCTGTACCGACGTGGCAGCCCGCGGTCTGGACATCAAGGACGTGCCTGCCGTGTTCAACTTTGACCTTCCGTTCAACGCCGAGGACTATGTGCACCGCATCGGCCGCACCGGTCGCGCGGGCGCGTCCGGCTTGGCCGTGAGCTTTGTGGGTGGCAAGAACGATGCGCGCCTGATGGCCGACATTGAGAAGCTGATCAAAGTCAAGATTGAGCTCGAAGCGGTGGAGTTTGACGAGAACTTGCCCGACATCCGCGCCCAAGGCCGCATCAACGACGGCCGGCGCATGTACAGCGAAGGCACGCAAGACGATTCCCGTAGGGCCCCACGCAGCCACAGCAGTGTGCGTGACGTCGCCCACGAAGGCCAGTTCGCCCGCCCCGCGCGCGACGAACGCGCCCCCCGGCGCGATTACACGCGCCCACCGGCTGCGCCGCGCGACCCGTTTTTTGACAAACCCTACGAGCCCAGCGTGGCACCGGAAGTGGCACCGTCCTGGGAGTCCGCACCCCGCACCGGCGCACGCATTTCGGCCAACATCAAGCCCAAGCGCCGCGTGGCGGCCTTGTTCAAGTCCGAGTAAGCGCAGGGCGCTTTTACGGCGCGCCTTCGCGGTCAGGCTTTTCTGGGGTTCTGCGCCGCTTCGCACTGCACCTGGTGAATGGTCCATTGCAGCGGCCCCACCGCTTGCTGCGGATCCAAGCGCAGTGCGCTCAGGCAGCCTCCCCAGACGCAGCCGCTGTCCATGGACACCACATCGCGCCGGTTCAAAGCACCCAAGGTAGACCAGTGTCCAAACACCACGGTGTCTTGCGCCGTGCGGCGCCCGGGCACATCAAACCAGGGCATATAGCCCTCAGGCGCCTGTTCCAAACCGCCGGAGTGATGAAACTCCATCCGGCCTTGGGCGTCGCAAAAGCGCATGCGGGTGAGGGCGTTCACGATCACCCGCAGCCGGTCTGCACCCTGCAGCGCTGCATCCCACTGCACGGGCGTACTGCCGTACATGTCGCGCAAAAACACCAGGTAGTCGGGGCTGCGCAGTGCGTCTTGCACCTCTGCGGCCAGTTGCAGGGTCTGTTCGGCACTCCATTGCGGTAGCACCCCGGCGTGCACCATCAGCAGCCTATTGCCAGCCACGTGGAGGTCCAAGGCCATGGCCTGCTGGCGCAGCCAGTCCATCAGCACCCGGTTGTCGGGCGCATCCAACAGCTCGTTCAGGGTATCGCTGCGCCCTGGCCCGCGGATGCCGTGGGCCACCGCCAGCAAGTGCAGATCGTGGTTGCCCAGCAGGCAGCGGGCGGCCCCGTCGAGCGCCTTGAAGCGGCGCAGCACGCCCAAAGACTCGGGCCCGCGGTTGACCAGGTCACCCAAAAGGTACAGCGTGTCGCGGCTCGGGGAAAAAGAGATGTCGTCGAGCAAACGCCCCAGGGCGCTGTCGCAGCCCTGGACGTCGCCAATCAAGTAAAGTGCCATGTGTCCATTTTCATGCGAGTTCCATGGAATTTTTGCTGATCGTCTTTTTGACCGTGCTCAATGGCGTGTTTGCCATGTCCGAACTGGCTTTGGCCGGCAGCAAGCGGGCGCGTCTGGCAGCTTTGGCCGAGGCGGGCAACCAGGGTGCCAAAGCAGCGTTGGAGTTGCTGGGCAACCCCAACCAATTTCTCTCGACGGTGCAGGTGGGCATTACCTCGATTGGCGTGCTCAACGGCATCGTGGGTGAGGCGGCATTCAGCGAAGGCGTGGCCGCGTGGCTGCAA
>CAIWRE010000265.1 GCA_903914985.1 uncultured beta proteobacterium
AGGGTGAAGATGTTCACACCGTTCTTCTGCAACTTATCGGGCACATCATGTGCGCTTTCGCTGCCTAAGGCATGGGTGAGCGCTACCATCTTTTTGGTAGGGAGTTGCAGCGCAAAGTAACCGCTGGATTCAATCAGGCCGCGGGTGAAGGTGGACTTGTCGAGCACGACAGTGACTTTGGTCGACTTGCCGAAATCCAACACACAGGCCCATGCGGCAGCCATCACGTTTTGTGTGCCCGCATGCTGCGCCGACACCAGCACGGTGGGGCCATGGTTCATGAGGACCGAGGACTTTTCAAGGGCAATCGCTTGCAGGTGCGGGTACGACATAGTTCCTGACGCAGTGGTGCGCAAATTAGGTGGTCACGGGATATCGGCGGATGAGTATGGCAAAAAATACAACACCCACCAGGAGTGAGCCTGCCGCCATTTCCAAGGCGGTGGAAAAGCCCTCAGAAGTACGGGCCGCGTGGCTGATCAGGTAACCCGCCAACGGGGGCCCAAGAATTTGACCCAGCCCATACAGCGCCGTGAGCAAACCAATCGTGGGCGCGACATGCTGAGGTCGAACACGGCGCGCCTCTTGCATGGCAAAGTAGGTGATCGCCGTGAACGGGATGCCCACCAGCAAGCTGCCCAAAGCGAAGCCGAACAGGCTTGGCAGAAACTGGCCCATAGCCACACCTGCGGCTTGCATGAGGTAGCAAAACACGAGCATCCAGCGCAGGTCGCGCACCTGCTTCATGCCGGATGCCATCAAGGCGCCGGCGATGACTCCACAGCCCAACAGCGGCCAAAAAAGATCCAGCCAGGGCGACCCCACCAAGACCTGCCGCGCAATCACCGGCAAGAACGTCGCGGTGATGATGTAACCAAACCCCGCGACGCCGTAGGCCAGCGCCAGCAAAGCCACCTCACCCTGAGAGTGCGTCGTTACGGTTTGAAGCTGCGTGGTTGGGGTGCCACCGGTTGGCGCCAACGTGTTGCTCACCTTCAAAACGGGCCAGACCAACGCCGTCAGAACGAACGCCAGTGCGCCAAAGGCCAGCCACCCGCTGGCTGCGCGCCAATCGGTTGCGACCATGGCACTGGCTGCTAGGCCCGTGAGCACAATGCCCGCACCCGGACCGGTGTAAATCATCGCGCCCAAACTGGCATGGCCCCGCAGCGCGACTTGCGTTAAGCACCAACCCGAGGTGTAGACAAAAACAAAAGCGCTGGCGACGCCGGCCATGAATCGCAAATAGGGCCAGAGCGGCTCATAGGGTACGGCCATGCCCAATGTCAGCACGATGGTGCTTGCCAGCCCCAGGCGGATAACCAGGGTGGGTTTGGAAAAAGGCCTGAAGGTACAAAACAGCGCACCCACCAGATAGCCGATGTAGTTGGCGCTGGCCAACCAACTGGCACCGCCCAGTGTGATGACTCCGTCGTGCAACATCATGGGCAGAAGGGGCGTGAAGGCGAAGCGCCCTATGCCCATGGCGGTGGCCAAGGAAAGCAGGCCCGCGAAGATGATGCGACGATGGTTGACCGGTAGCGGCGGAGAAAAATCCATCAATGCTTTCAATGCGCCAATGATTGCAGTACCGAACTGAGGTCAGGACCCAAAAAATGAGGCCGCGGACCCAAGGCCTCAAAAGGCAAGCCTTGTCGGTTGACCCAGTGGGTTGTGAAACCAAACCATGTGCCACCCAGCGCGTCCCAGGCATTGCTCGACACGAATAGCACTTCGTCCTTTGCGACCGGGATGGATTGTTGGACCAGCCCATAGCTTTCCGGCGAAGTCTTGAACAAGCGAATCGGGTCTACCGAAATGAGGTGGTCCAACACCTCCTCCATGCCCGCGCTTTTGACCGCCGACTTCAGCATGTCCACGCTGCCATTGGAAAGTATGGCGGTGGTCAGGCCCATGGCTTTGATTTTTTGCAGCACCGCGAGGTTTTCGGGGAACGGTGTGAGCTGTGCATATTGCTGCATCAGTGCGTCGACCTGCCCGGCCCCACGGTTGAGCTTCAACCGGTCTAAGGTGTATTCCAAGGACAAGCGCGTCAGCTCCCAAAACGGGCGGAAGAACTGGCTCCCTGCTGGGTTGTGGGGGTCAGATTGGGTAATCAAGCGGGTGTATTCGACCTGCTTGTCACGCCACTTCACCGCAATGTCTGCGCCATGGCCGGGGTAATACTGCTCGGCAAGCGTCTGCACCGAGTACACATCAAACAAGGTGCCGTAGGCATCAAACACAACTGCTTTGATCTTCATGGGGTTTCCTGAGATGAAAAAATCTATTTTGCGAATCACCCATTTTCTATGCTTCTGAAACTATGCGACTGCCCGGTCACCTTAGGCGAGCCATCCCGTTGGCTTGCATGCCACAATCCCGCGCCAACTTGGAGACCTCGACATGCCAGACCGCGATGCGCCCGCCGCCGCAGCAGCCCCTATTTCATTGCTGACCCAAGACGGTTACTCCATCGCTGCGCGGCTTTACACGTGCACCGGGGCGGTGCGGGCGCGGCTCATTGTTGCCGGAGCAAACGGTGTACCGCAATCCTTCTACCAAGCCTTTGCCGAGTTTGCTGCGTCCCACGGCTATGAGACGCTGACGCTGGACTACCGTGGCATCGGGCTCTCGAAAACATCGACGCTCAAGGGCTATGAAATGGATTACCTGGACTGGGCCTACCAGGACCTGGCGGCGGCCATCGACTACTGGTACAGCGACGATGTACCGCTTTACATGATGGGTCACTCGTTTGGTGGGCACGCCTTTGGCCTGCTACCCAACCACCACAAGGTCTCCAAGTTCTATACCTTTGCCACCGGCGCAGGCTGGCATGGATGGATGCCTGTCTCTGAGCAGATCAAGGTGCACGTCCTGTGGAAAGTCATTGGCCCTTTGCTGGTGCGTTGGAAAGGCTACCTGGCCTGGTCCATGATGGGCATGGGCGCGGATCTGCCGAAAGGGGTGTTCCGCGATTGGAAGCACTGGTGCCAATTTCCGCGCTATTTTTTTGATGATCCGGCGGCCTCTGACATCCGGGACAAGTTTTTGACGGTCACCACGCCCATCGTGGCGGCGAACGCGATCGACGACCTCTGGGCCATGCCGCGCTCGCGCGATGCTTTTATGTCCGGCTACCCAGCCGGTATTTGGCAGGGCGTGGACATTGACCCCGCAGCCTTGGGGCTCAAGGGCATCGGGCACATGGGTTACTTCCGCCGTCAAGCACAACCCTTGTGGCGCGATGCGTTAGCGTGGTTTGAACACAGTCCTGCTCCATAGCGCCCAAGGCGGACATTCACGAAATCACCCTTTGGTTAAACCACCACAACGATGGTGACACACGGAGGTTTCAGTCTCGCTTTACATTACCGAATTGTTGAAAGTGTTTTTATTAAAGGAAACAACATGCAGCTCGGGATGATTGGCTTGGGGCGGATGGGCGGAAATATCGTGCGGCGCCTGCTGCGCGGCGGCCACAGTTGCGTGGTGTTTGATACCAATTCCGCCAGCGTGGATCAATTGGCGCAAGAAGGCGCCACCGGCA
>CAIWRE010000266.1 GCA_903914985.1 uncultured beta proteobacterium
CAGTGATTTACACCGCGGTCGCAGCTGGGCAATGCCGTCGCCCACGTTTGCTGCAGTCAACCCACCACTCAAGACGAGGTGAGCGTTGACGCTTGGAGGAAGAAGTGACCAATTGAATGCCTTGCCGCCCCCGCCAAATCCGTCGACATGCGCGTCGAGCAGGATCGCTTGGGCCTGAGAGTAAAGGTGGGCATAGTTTACAAGGTCAAAACCCGCCGCATCCGGCCCGAGCGGAATGCGCGCTGCCCGGAGAAAGGGGCGGGCAGCCTGCTGGCTTAGGTTGATGCATTCCACTGGACTTTCATCACCATGAAACTGGGCGATGGCCTGAGGGACTTGCGCGAAAGCTTCGGCAACTTCCTCTGCACTGTGGTTCACAAACAGCAGCACCGGCGTCACAAAAGGCGGCAAGCGTTTTGCAAGTTCAGCAGCCCGGGCTGGACTCACCGCACGTTGGCTGGCCGTGTAAAGCACAAAACCGATGGCATCGACCCCTGCCGCTACGGCGGCGTCAACATCTTGCTCACGGGTGAAGCCGCACAGCTTGATTCGGGTGCGAAGCGTTTGGGACAGGGCTGCATTCATGGCAGCCAATCATACGCAGGTGTGCGGTCCGGAATGCCGTAATGGGCGGGGTAGCGAGGTCCCAGGAAATAAAGGCCGAAAGGCGAAAACGTCGGTGCAGCAGCATTGCGGTCGCGGGCCATCAGCACCTCATGCATCCATGCGGGCGGATGCTTGCCCTGGCCTATCTGCAGCAGGCAGCCCATGATGTTGCGGATCATGTGGTGCAAAAACGCATTCGCCTCAAATTCAAAGCGCCAGTAAGCGCCTCGTTGGGTGATGGAGATTTCGCGCAAGTCTTTCACCGGCGACAGTGCCTGGCACTGTGATGCTCGAAATGAGCTGAAGTCGTGCACGCCCACGATGTACCGGGTGGCTTCGCGCATGGCCTGGCCGTCCAAGGTGTAAAAGGTCCACCCCACGCGCAGGGCGTCCACTGTGGGGCGAACTTCGGATTGACGCAGCACATAGGCGTAGCGGCGGGAGCTTGCGCTGGCACGGCAGTGAAAATCAGCTGGCACCTCTTGCGCCCATTCCACCGCGATATCTTTGGGTAAATTGGCGTTGGTGCCACGCACCCAGGAATTGGCATCCCGATCTGCAGAGGTGTCGAAATGCACGACCTGCATGAGCGCGTGAACGCCCGCATCGGTACGCCCGGCGCACAGTGTTGAAACGCGTTGTTGGGTGAATTCGGATAACGCGGCCTCAAGCCGGTCTTGCACCGTCTGGCCGGAAGCCTGGCTTTGCCAACCTTGGTAGGCCTGACCGCTGTAGCTGACGCCCAGTGCTATGCGCACGCTTGGGTCCCCGGTCGCGCAGGGTGCGCGACGCTTCATCGTGCCTGAGCGAGCAATTCCGTGGCGCGTTTGCGCAACGCCTCGTTCCCGCCAGCCATGACCTCAGCAATCAGCGCAAGGGCACCTTCTTTTTCGCCGATTTCCAGAAATTGATGTGCGAGTGCCAAGGTGGCGTCAAGGCGCTCAGTGGCAGCCAAACCGCTTTCAGGTACGACGGGCGCTGGACTCAGCGACATCGAACTCAACTCAAACGAAGTGCCAGTTTGCGCCGGAGGAGTTTCAAATGGCAAAGGTAGCGAGCCCATCGCCGTATCTCTCGGATTTTTGTGGTCGACAAGCGAGTTAGCGTCGTCTGACCGCTGACTGGGCTCTTCTGAGGCGTTCAGGTTGTCGGGCTCTGGATTCAATAGTGAGTTTGTGGGGTGCGCGGCTGGCGTGTTGACCTGCGCGACCTGCGCGACCTGCGCAACGCCTGGTTTGTAAAGCGGATTTGTGGGGTCCGTCGCCAAGCCCATTTCCAGTACCTGACCCCAGTCGGGTCCGGCACCCTGCGTCAGGGATTTAACGTCAAGGGCAATCGATTCGAAACTCTTGGCGTCGCCGCGTTTGGCATAGATCGCCAACAACTTGAGATGGATGGCAACCCGGTTCGGTGTTTGTTGAAGGCCTTCCTTCAATATTTCTTCAGCTGGCACATCCTTTCCGTAGGCCAGATAAACCTCCGCTTCAGCGACTGGATCGAGCTCATTGGCCAATTCCAATTGACTTTCCTGGTACATGGAACTGGGCAATACGGAAACGTTGACCTCCGAGGTGTCCACACTTTGGGCGCCGCCAACGGCAAATGAGGTATTGGCGCTGGAATTCCATTGGGAGCCAGCGTCATTTCGATCTGCGCCCTTCTTCCTGGATTGCGCTCGACGGTACCAGCCCAGGCCGCCCAGCAAGCCTGCCAGCGCCAGCAGCAGACTGCTTGTGTCGAGGTGACCGAAGATGCTGTCGAGCCAATCGCCGCTGCTTGCTGTCGTGCTGCGCGGAACCGCTGCGACCACCGCCGGTATTGCCGGTTTGGATGTTTCAGAGGCCGCTGGAGTCGCGCTGGCAGCCAAGCCCTCCTGTGGTTGGCTCGATGGCACCGCCACGGGCGGCACGGACGACGAACCTGATTCCGGTTTTGCGGCTACTTTGGCAAGTTGGTTGAGCTCCTCGATATTTTTCGCTAATTCGCGCGCTCGTTCGCTGGCTTCGTTTTTTGCCCTTTGCTGAGCAATCTGCTCCATGTTGGCTTTTTCCGCGACATCCTGTGAGGATCCTTTGGACAATTTCAAGGTGTCACCGGAGGATGTTTTGGGATTCGCGGCGGGCGCGGGCGACGTGACCTTCCCTGCAGTTTCTGTTTGGTTGGGTGTCGCCGGCACCGTCGGTGCTTGACCTGCCAAAGTACGGCGCAAGTTTTGAAAATCCTGGTTTTGGCGCTGAATGAGGCGTTGTGCCTCGCTTTTAGACGTCTTTTTGACCGTGGAAATTTCAGGCACCAGTAGTTCGGTGTTTGCCAAAAGACGATTCACGTTGCCGCCCGCAAATGCCGCGGGGTTGGCGTTGAGCATGGCGACCAGCATTTGCTCGACACTGACCCCCTCGGCGGCCCAAGCACGCGCGAATTTTCCGGCGTTGTCTCCCGGGCTGACTTTCACACTTTGCTGACCATTGGATGTCACGGACGCCGCCGCCGGGGCGGTCGAAGCAACTTTACTGCTAGTGTTCGTGGCTGCAATTGTCGACACCGCGGAAGCGGCTGCTGTGGCTGGAATAGCCACTTTTGATGCCGGTATCTGGGTCTCGGAGCCCTGTGCCGGTAGTGCCGGAGTCGCTGCGACATCCTGGGGTTTTGGCGGATCAAGAAGGATCGTGTAGGTCCGGACAATTTTTCCGGAGGCCCAACTTAACTCGACAAGAATATCAACGAAAGGGTCATTCAGGGCGCGGGTCCCGGTGACCTTTAAATAACGGCTGCCGTTCTGTCGGCGTTGCAACGCAATTTGGGTACCGTTGAGAGAATTGTTGTACTCCAAGCCCATGCCCGCGAAGGTTCCGGGCGCCGCGAGTTCTGACCTGAGTGAGGCTGCTTCATCGTCGCTGAGGTCCGCGAGATCGATTTCTGCGACCAGATTTTGACCCAGCGCCGACTGAACCCTGAGCTTGCCCATGGAAAGCGCACTGGCATTGGTAGCACCTAAAGTGATCAATACGGCAGCCACAGGCGCAGCGGACGAGCGCAACAAGCGTTGATGGTAGATCAATTGAAATCCAACCTTTCCTTTGAACCTGGCTCAAAAATGCCAAAAGCGATTATCGGCGACAAGCTTTGACTCTAACTAGTAATTCATGGCAAACCATATTTATTGCCTTATTTTTAATTTTATCGCGGTTTCAATCGCATTCATGCGAGGACGACTCACATTGACGGTGCGATGCATCATCTTGCGAGCAAAATACGCAGCATCCGGCGCAGAGGTTCCGCGGCACCCCAAAGTAACTGGTCCCCAACGGTAAATCCGCCAACATATTCCGGTCCCATGGCCAATTTACGCACGCGACCGACCGGGATTGTCATCGTACCGGTGACGGCGACCGGCGTCAGGTCACGGATGGTGGCTTCGCGGGTGTTAGGCACCAGTTGAACCCAAGGGTTGTCCGCAGCAATCATGGCTTCAATGTCAGCGACAGGCACGTTCTTCTTCAATTTGAAGGTCAACGCCTGGCTGTGGCAGCGCATCGCGCCCACGCGAACGCAGAACCCGTCTACGGGTGTGGCTGTCGAGCCAAAGTCCGGTCCCTGGCCCAGGATTTTGTTGGTTTCCGCCATCCCTTTCCATTCTTCTTTCGACGTTCCCCAGCCGGCGTCGTCATATCCTTTGCCGATGCCGAGGTCTTTGTCAATCCAGGGGATGAGTGATCCGCCGAGCGGGACGCCAAAGTTGGCCGTTTCTGCCGCGCTCAAACTGCGCTGTTTGGCCACAACCATGCGGTCGATTTCCAAAATGGAGCTTTTGGGGTCGTCCAGCAGCGCTTTAACTTCCGCACCCAGGGTGCCGTACTGAGTCAGTAATTCACGCATATGTTGTGCGCCACCACCGGAGGCGGCCTGGTAGGTTTGGGTGCTCATCCACTCCACCAGCCCGGCTTTGTACAGGGCTCCAACGCCCATCAGCATGCAACTGACCGTGCAATTGCCCCCAATCCAGTTCTTGCCGCCACTTGTCAGGGCTTTTTGAATCACGGGCATATTGACCGGATCCAAAATAATGACAGCATCCTTTTCCATACGCAGGGTGGATGCCGCGTCAATCCAATGCCCATTCCAGCCAGCGGCCCTCAGCTTCGGGAAAACTTCGGTGGTGTAGTCGCCACCCTGAGCGCTGATGATGATCTCGCAACGTTTGAGCGCGTCAATATTGAACGCGTCTTGCAGAGTGGTTTCATTCTTGGCTTGCGCAGGCGCTTTGCCACCGGCGTTGGAGGTCGAGAAAAACAGGGGTTCGATGAGGTCGAAGTCGCCTTCGGCCTGCATGCGATCCATCAATACCGAGCCGACCATTCCGCGCCAGCCGACCAAACCTACTAAATTGCTCATTTCAACGCCCTTTCATTTGTTCAACAGTTTGAGACCCGACTGTTTGCCCGGCTCGTCTGGCCGGGAGGGCGCACGACGAACCGGACTGGATCAGCCCTTAATGGTCGTGGTTTTGGTGGAAATTGCACGCTCACATCCCGCGACCGCAAGGCCGTTGGTGGTGTTCAGAGGGAACAGGTGAGCGTAAAACATGAGCGACATTGTAACGGCCCGCGGCTGACGCCTGTCTTTCTCAGGTCTTGGCCTTCTTTGGCCTGTCAGTGCCCGTCTTCCTGGCTACAGACGGATTGGAGGCCTTCGGGCGGGCCTGCGCGGACCCCGTCTTGGCCTTCGCGGCATTCATAGGCACATAGACCACCACGCTTTGGCCTGTTTTGAAGCCTGCGTTGCCCGCCACCTTGTTCCACTGCGCCACATTGGTGGGCGAAGTCGAATAGCGCCGTGCAATGGTGGCGACTGTGTCGCCTTTAACCGCCTTGACCATCTTGCGAACCTGCACAATTTCAGGCGAAAAGCTGACTTCTCCTTTATCGGCCAGCGCACTGGTCACCTCGACCTGGGCATGCGCAGGGCGAGGCACCAGCAGCGTCGACCCCGGTTTAATCAGCATGCCTTTTGGGACGTTGTTAATTTCTCTGAGTTGCGCCTCCGTCATCCCCACCTGCTTCGCAGCGTCGGCCACGCGCAGGGTTCCAGGCGCCACCCACACGGTCCAAGTCGCCAGGCGCGAGCCGGCAAATCGGTCCAGGTTTTGCATGAATACGTCGGCGCTGTCCCATGGCAGCAGTATCTGGGGAGTGCCCGCAGCCAGGATGACCGGTTTGTTCAAGGAGGGGTTGAGTGCCTTGAAGTCGTCCAGCGGTACCTCGGCCAGTTTGGCCGCCATGGTGACGTCGATATCGCGGCGGATACTCACGGTCTGGAAATAAGGGTGGTTCTCGATCTTCGGCAGTTGGCTGCCAAAGTCCTGGGGGCGTGCCACGATGTTCTTGATGGCCTGTAGCTTGGGAACATAGAACTGGGTTTCCATGGGCATGGTCAGACTGGTGTACCCGGTGCCAAGCATGAGGCGCTCATTCTTGGCGATTGCCCGGCCCACGCTGCCTTCACCCCAGTTGTAGGCGGCCAGCGCCAGATGCCAGTCTCCGAACATTCCGTAGAGCTTTTGCAGATAGTCCAGGGCCGCTCGGGTGGACGCCAGCACATCGCGCCGGTCGTCCCGGAACACGTTTTGTTTGAGCTCAAAGGTTTTGCCTGTGGCGGGCATGAACTGCCACATGCCCGCTGCTTTCGCGCTGGACACCGCTTGCGGGTTAAAGGCGCTTTCGACAAAGGGCAGCAGGGCCAGCTCGGTGGGCATATTGCGCAGCTCCAGCTCTTCGACGATGTGGAAAAGGTACTTTCGGGACCGCTCGGTCATGCGAAAAATGTAGTCCGGCCGGGCCGTGTACCAGTTCTCGCGGTCGCGTACCAGCGGACTGTCCAAGTCCGGCATGGCGTAGCCCCGACGGATGCGTTCCCACAGGTCGGTCGTGGTGGCCAACGGCGCTACGGATTGGCTGGTGTGTTCCTGAGTGGTCAACGGCTGCAATGCGTCGCCGGGCGGGTAAGTCTGGGCTTGGGCTTGAATGAGTGTGGCCAAGCAGAGCCCTGCCGCAAACACGGCGCGGCGCCAAACGGAAAATAATGGTGTCAAAACTGATTTTTCCAAGTGCGCAAGGTGGCAAACACGCCTTGGGTGTCGCACAGCGCCGCGTCAAACCGTCGGGCGGAGGCCGCGATTTCAGCTTCGTTGCTGCGCAAAAAGGGGTTAATTGCCCGCTCCATGGCTATGGTCGAGGGCAGGGTAGGCGTTTGAGCCTCGCGCAGTGCCAGGCATCGATGCTGGTATTTCACCAGGTCAGCATTTCCAGGTTCCACCTCCAAGGCGAAGCGCAGGTTGCTTAAGGTGTATTCGTGGGTGCAGCCTACGCGGGTGTCGCCTGGCAGTGCGGCCAGCTTTTGCAGCGACGCCAGCATTTGGGGCGGAGTGCCTTCAAACAAGCGACCACAACCACCGCTGAACAAGGTGTCCCCGCAAAACAACATGGGTCCACTGTCCACCGCTGCGCAGTAATAGGCGATGTGTCCGTTGGTGTGGCCCGGGACTTCCAACACTTGAAAGGTCAAGCCAAGCACGTCCACGGTGTCGTCCTGACCCACGCGGCGCAAGGGCTCGGGCATTTTTTCGCGGTACGGGCCATAGACCTGGGCCCCGCTGGATAGGCGCAAGGCCGCTACACCCGCCGTGTGGTCCGGGTGGTGGTGGGTGACTAGAATGCCTTCTAACCGCAGTTGGTGTGCGGCCAAGGCTTGAAATACCGGATCGGCATCGCCGGGATCCACCACCCACGCGGATTGCCCGTCGTGCAGCATCCAGATGTAATTGTCAGCCAATGCGGGTAGCGGTATTAACGTCATGAGCGATCAAATTATAGGTTTGCAGCAGTGGTTAAAGACCCCGCCGGGGCGCTATTTGCTGGAGTGGGAAAGTGAGCAGGTCGATGGCGCCGTGGCTGATATTTTCGGCTACCACGCACTGCAACTGGGTTTACCGGAGCTCGGTGGATTGCAGGATAACCGCATGCCCCATCGCTGGTTGGCGGTGCAGGAAATGCCCCTTGATGGGTTGGGGCAAGAGGCTTCGGCCGTCGATCGTTATTGCAGCGATGTTCCCTTGGCCCTGGTCACCGATTTTGAAGCCCTTCCGTTTCCCGCAGCGAGTTTGGATTTGGTCGTGCTGCCCCATACGCTGGAGTTCAGCGATGCGCATGCGACGCTGCGTGAAGTGGAACGGGTGCTGGTACCTGAGGGCAGGGTAGTGATTTGCGGCCTGAACCCCACCAGCTTGTGGGCATTGCGGCTGGCCCGCCAGCGGCTTTGGCGCTTGTTGGGTCTGGGCCGATTTATGGGGCAGGACTATTTGCCGCTTGAAGATTCTTTTTTAGGCGTTTGGCGGCTGCGCGACTGGCTGCGTCTGCTGGGCTTTGAAGTGGAACTGGTGCGCTATGGCTGCCATGGACCGGCAGTGAGCAGTACGCGATGGCTGCGGCGGTTTGCGTGGATGGACCGCCTGGGTCAGCGATGGTGGCCGGTGCTTGGAGCCGCTTACATGGTGGTGGCTGTCAAAAAGGTGCGGGGTGCGCGTCTGCTGGGCGCCACCTGGCGACCCAAGCGATTGCGTGCAACCAGGGCAGTGACGGCCGGGCAGCGCCGGCAAGACATGACGAACAAGGAAACAAAACAGTGAACCAGGTTGTGATTTATACCGACGGCGCCTGCAAGGGCAATCCCGGTCCCGGCGGTTGGGGCGTGCTGCTGCGCTCGGCCGACGGCAGCGAAAAAGAGCTGTGCGGTGGCGAGGCGGGTACGACCAACAACCGCATGGAAATGATGGCCGTCATCCAAGCCCTGACCGCGCTCAAACGCCCGTGCCAGGTCACGCTGCACTTAGACAGCCAGTACGTGCTCAAAGGCATCACCGAATGGCTGCCCGGCTGGAAGGCCAAGGGATGGCGTACAGCAGCCAAACAGCCTGTGAAAAACGTGGACTTGTGGCAGCAGTTGGACGCACTGGTCTCGCAAGGCGGTCACGCCATAGACTGGCGCTGGGTCAAAGGCCACAACGGTGACCCGGGCAATGAGCGGGCCGACGGCCTGGCCAACCGCGGTGTGGGCATGGCGCCCGCCGAGGCCTAAGGGCTAAAGCACCCCCGAAAACACCATCACGTCGACCATATCGCCTGCGGCAACCGTGCCCTGGTCATGGTGCAAAACCAGCAAGCCGTTGGCCTTGACCATGGAGCTGAGCACGCCCGACCCTTGGTCGCCGGTGGTTTGCACACAGAGATGGCCCTGGTCATCCGTGCTGACGATGGCACGCTGGTATTCGGTGCGCCCCGGTTTTTTGCGGATGGGTTGCGAGCTCCGGGCTTTGAGCAAGGGCG
>CAIWRE010000267.1 GCA_903914985.1 uncultured beta proteobacterium
CTTCTATCAAGAAGCCAAGATTCCGGTCATGAACAACGTGGCAACCGGCTCTATCGTCACCCACCAGTTTGACGATCAGCCCGAAAACTACATTTTCCGCAACGCGGCCCATGACAGCATCCAGGCGCCCATGATTGTTGAAGAAGCAATTACCCGCCGCAAGTTCAAAAAAGTCGCCATCCTGGCTGATTCGACCAACTACGGTCAACTCGGCCGCTCTGACTTGGAAAAAGCGCTGGAACTCAAGGGCATCAAAGCCGTTGCGGTTGAAAAGTTCAACGTCAAGGACGTGGACATGACTGCCCAATTGCTGAAAGCCAAAGAAGCGGGTGCAGAAGTGGTTCTGACCTACGCGATCGGGCCAGAGCTGGCGCAAATCGCCAACGGTATGACCAAACTGGGCTGGAAAGTTCCCATGATCGGTAGCTGGACCCTGTCGATGGCTAACTTTATTGACAATGCCGGCCCTGGTGGCGAGGGCGCGCGCATGCCGCAAACCTTCATCCAGCAACCCACGACGCCTAAGCGTCAGTCCTTCATCATCAATTACCTGCGCACCTTCAACCCGAAGAACGCTCGTATCGATTCACCCGTGTCTGCTGCCCAAGGATATGACTCGATCTACTTGCTGGCTGCTGCCATTAAGCAAGCCAACTCGACAGACGGTCCGAAGATCAAAGCGGCTTTGGAAGACCTGAAGACGCCTGTCGAGGGTGTGGTGACAACGTACAACAAGCCGTTTACCGCCAAAGACCATGAGGCAATCACCGCCAACATTCCCGTGTTCGGTGAAGTCAAAGGCGAAAAAGTGGTGTACGCCTACGAAGAAGACCAAAAGAAAGCGTCGGAAATTCGTGTGAAAGACGTCAACGCCAAAGGCGCATTGACCGTCAAGAAGTAAACCGGGCGCCAAGCCCGCGCGAGTGCACTGAAACTCGCCAGCCCCTTCACGGGGCTGGCGAGTTTCTTTCATAGGCGACGGCGGTCGTCAAGTTCCCCGGGTGCAAGGGGTGGTTGGTAAGAATATTGGGTGGAAAAAATTTTATGGATATCCTGCTTCAACTTGTCTACAGCGGTATCGCGCTGGGCATGATTTACGCGGTCATCGCGTTTGGTTATCAGCTCACGTTTCAGACGTCGGATACCCTGAACTTCGGCCAAGGTGACGCGCTCATGTTGGGTGCTATGGTTGGTCTGACCCTGGTCAATATGGGGGTCAATTATTGGGCCATGTTGCCCCTGGTGATTGTGTTCGGCATGGTGCAAGGCTCTGTCGTCGAGCGCATCGGTGTGCAACCTGCCATCAAGATCAAGAGCGAGTTTGGCTGGATCATGTCCACCATTGCGCTGGGTATTATTTTCAAGAACGTTGCTGAAAATGTCTGGGGACGCGACGACCTGAAGTTCCCGTCGCCCCTGCCCGAGGCACCTATGAAGGTATTGGGTGCCAATGTTCTGCCGATGGAAATTCTGGTGGTTTTGGGAGCGGTGGCCATGATGCTGGCCGTCGAGTTTTTCAATCGCAAAACGATTTACGGCAAAGCCGTGGTGGCCACCTTCAATGACCGCGACGCCGCCAAGTTGATGGGAATTAACACCGGACTGGTGATCACCTTTTCTTACGCCCTGTCGTCTGCCACGGCTGCTTTTGCCGGCGCGTTGATTGCACCTTTGACCCTGACAGGCGCCACCATGGGCGCTGTCTTGGGACTGAAGGCATTTGCCGTGGCCATTATTGGCGGCTTGACCAGCGGTCTGGGCATTATCGTGGGCGGCATCATCCTGGGCGTGGCTGAGACTACCACCGGCTACTATTTGTCGACCGGCTACAAAGACGTGCCCGGTTTGGTGCTGCTCTTGCTCGTGCTGGCGTTCAAGCCTGCGGGTCTGTTTGGCAAAACTGCCATTAAGAAAGTTTGAAGATGAACCGAAAGTCTCTTAGCGTAGCAATTGCCGCTCTGGCGCTCCTGGGTGCTGCACCGCTGTACCTGGACAATCCTTACTACATCCACATGATCGGCACGATCATGATTTACGCCATTCTGTTGTTCGGTCTGGACATCGTGGTGGGCTACACCGGCCAGGTGTCACTGGGCCATGCCGGTTTGTTTGGCGTGGGCTCCTACACCGCAGGCGTTTTGTTCTTCAAGTTGGGCGCGCCCCTGTGGCTGATTATTCCCGCCAGCATTGGCGTGACGGCCGGGTTTGGCGCTTTGCTGGCGCTGCCCGCTTTGCGCGTGACCGGCCCTTACCTGGCCATGGTGACCCTGGCGTTTGGAACCATCATTCAGATTCTGATCAACGAGATGGACTTCCTGACCGAAGGACCCTTGGGCATCAAGATTCCCAAGCCCGACCTCTTTGGAGCCAAGCTCGATGAGCACGGCTTTTACTGGATGGTGTTTGGCTTGATGGTGCTGTCTCTGGTGGTAGTGGACCGCGTTTTGAAATCCCAATTGGGCCGTGCCTTTGAAGCGCTTCGCGGCAGCCCGGTGGCCTCGGACTGTATGGGTGTGTCGGTGTACCGCTACAAGGTGTACGCCTTTGTGGTCAGTGCCGGCTTTGCCGGACTTGCCGGATGTTTGTATGCGTATTCCGAGCAATACATTTCGCCCAATACCTACAACAATGAATTGACGGTATTGTTCCTGTTGGCGGTCATCATGGGTGGTCGTAAAAGCCGCGCTGGTGCCTTGCTTGGGGCGGCCATCATCGTGATCCTGCCAAAGTTGCTGGACGACCTCGACATGTTCCGTCAGGTGTCCTCGACGCTGGCCGTACTGATGCTGATTGGTGCTGCGATTGGCGTGGTTAAAAAGACCACCACACCCCGCGCCATGGCCATTCCGGTGGTGGGCACGATCGCGCTGGCAGCCTTCTCGTTCTGGCTGCAATCCATCACCGACTGGCGCTTGTCCATCTTCGGTTTGATGATTCTGTTCGTCGTGTATTACTTGCAAGACGGCATCGTCGGCTTCTTCCGCAAGCTGTTTTTCCGTCGCGCGACCCTGCATAGCGACTACGAAGGCGTGGACCTGGGCAAAGACGCAATTACACAGGCCTCTAATGCGAAGCACAGCGCCGCAGGCAGCGATCTGTTGGTGGCCAAGGGCGTGTTGATGCAATTCGGCGGTCTTAAGGCCCTGAACAACGTGGACCTGCGCATTCAGCGCGGAACCATCCACGGCTTGATCGGTCCGAACGGCTCGGGCAAGAGCACGATGATGAATGTGTTGACCGGCATTTATGTGCCCACGGCAGGTGACATCGAGTTTGCAGGTGATACGGTCGTGGGCCGCACCTCCTCTGATATCGCTTTGTCCGGCATTGCCCGTACCTTCCAAAACGTGCAGCTGTTTGGCGAAATGACCGCTTTGCAAAACGTGCAGGTTGGCTTGCACCACACCTTTGACAGCAACCTGATCGACGTTGCGCTGCACACGCCGCGTTATAAGCGTGAAGACAAAGCTGCAATTGAGCGCGGCCTGGGCCTGTTGCACTTCGTGGGCCTGGGCGACCTGGCCGGCGAAGAGGCGCGTAATCTGCCATACGGCAAACAGCGCCTGCTCGAAATCGCCCGTGCCTTGGCGCTGGATCCGCAGTTGTTGCTGCTGGACGAGCCCGCTGCGGGCCTGACCGCGCCGGACATCAAAGAGCTGATCACCATCATCCGCAAAATCCGTGACCACGGCATCACCGTGATCCTGATTGAGCACCACATGGACGTGGTGATGAGTATTTGCGACAACGTTTCGGTGCTGGACTTCGGTCAGAAAATCGCCGAAGGCAAGCCCGCCGAGGTACAGGCCGATGAAAAAGTGATCGAGGCCTATCTGGGCGCTCCGGCCGCTTGAACGTACAGGACACCCGCATATGTTGAGTATTAAAAATCTGGAAGCCGGTTACGGCAAAGTGCAAGTCTTGCATGGCATCTCCATGGAAGTGCCCAAAGGCAAAGTCGTGACCTTGATCGGATCCAACGGCGCTGGCAAGACCACCACCATGCGTGCCATCTCCGGCATGATCACGCCCACTGCGGGCGAAATCAGCCTGAACGGCAAGCGCACCGATGGCATGGAGTCTTTCACCATCGCTAAGCTGGGCCTGGCCCATTCGCCTGAAGGCCGCCGCGTGTTTGCCACCATGTCGGTGACGGACAACCTGATTCTGGGTGCCTTCCCCCGCCTGACCGGCAGCCGCCCCAAGGGCGATGTGCAAGGCGATTTGGAACGCGCTATGGAGCTGTTCCCCCGCCTCAAAGAACGTCGCAACCAGCTCGCAGGCACCCTGTCCGGTGGCGAGCAGCAAATGCTGGCCATGGCCCGCGCCGTCATGCTCAACCCCGAGATCGTGTTGCTCGACGAGCCCTCCATGGGCCTGGCGCCGATTCTGGTGGAAGAAGTGTTTCGCATCATCAGCGACCTCAAGTCGCGCGGTGTAACCATGCTGTTGGTGGAGCAATTCGCCGCCGCCGCGCTCAAAGTGGCGGACTACGGCTATGTGCTGGAAAACGGCCGCATCTCGGTGCACGGCGAAGCGTCCAAACTGCAGGACGATCCAGCGGTCAAGGCCGCCTACCTGGGCGGCGGACACTAAACCGGTACCCGCGCTTTAGGGCGCGGAGTCTTTCCTTGAGAAGGGTGCGAAGCGCGTGCATGCGTTTCGCACCCTTTTTGACTTTGGGGCTGGAAACTGGCTTTACAAAGCCTTAGTGTGGGTGTGACACCATGCAGGTTCAGGAGTCCCCATGCCACTTACGCCCCCCCAATTTTTGTCGAAGATGGTTTCCAGCGCCCTTTCGTGGGTAGTTGCCGTAAGCGCGTCCATCGCAGCTTTGCCCGCTCAAGCCACCAGCCCCAAAGAGCAAATGGATGCCTATGCCGCCCAAAGCGGCCAAGCACCGCAAGTTGCCCGCGGCCACGAGTTTTTCACGTCCAAACACGGGCATGAATGGGCCTGTGCGTCCTGCCACACCGACAAACCCACGGTCGAAGGTAAACATGCCAGCACCGGCAAAACCATCAAGCCTATGGCACCAGCGGTCAATGCTGACCGTTTTAGCGATACCGCCAAAACTGAAAAATGGTTTCGCCGCAATTGCAATGACGTCGTCGGTCGCGAATGTACGCCTGCCGAAAAGGCCGATGTCCTTGCGTGGTTGATTTCGCTCAAACCCTGAGCATGACAAGGTAAACAATGAATCATTTTTCAATGACAAACGGCCTTCGCACCCCATTGCTTTTGGGTGCAAGGGCATTGGTACCCGCACTCTTACTCGCACTTGGCAATTTAGCCCATGCAGACGGTGATCGCTCCTATCCGCCCCCTTTGCCCTTGTACAAAACCGAGTGCGCGGCCTGCCACATCGCTTACCCGGCGGGCCTGCTGCCCGCCGCATCCTGGCAGGCCATCATGACGGGCTTGTCCAAGCACTTTGGCGTGGATGCTTCTCTGGACGCCGCGTCAGCCCAACAGATCAGCACCTGGTTGGTCGCTCACGCTGGAACGGGTAGACGGGTCAGCGACGCGCCTCCCGACAACCGCATCAGCAAATCACGCTGGTTTGTCCGCCAGCACGATGAAGTGAGTGCCAGCGTATTCAAACGTGCGTCGGTGGGCAGCGCGGCCAACTGTGGCGCCTGCCATGGCCATGCGGCCGATGGCGATTTCAATGAGCATCAAGTGCGCATTCCCAAATAACACCGCGACCACCATTCATCGCTACATATGACAAGCCCCACCACCACGATCCGCGTCTGGGACGCTCCGGTTCGCGTTTTCCATTGGCTTCTGGCTGCATGCTTTACCGGCGCCTACCTCACGGCGGAGAGCGAAAGCTGGCGTTTGCTGCACGTCACCCTGGGCTACACCTTGGGCGGCTTGATTGCCTTTCGCCTGGTGTGGGGTGTACTGGGTACGCGTTATGCGCGCTTTGGTAGTTTCGTGCGGCCGCCATCGGAACTGTCCCGCTACCTGAAGAGCATGTTGGCAGGGCGTCCAGCGCATTTCATCGGCCACAACCCCTTGGGCGGCGTGGCCATCGTCCTCATGCTGATCGCAGGCGCCGCCATGACAGCCACCAGCTATGCGGTCTACAACGATATCGGTGGCGACTTGCTGGGCGAGGTCCACGAGGCCGCTGCCAACGCCATGCTGGTGCTGGTGGGTGTGCACCTCTGTGGTGTGGCGCTGGCAAGTTGGATGCACCGCGAAAACCTGCCGCGTGCCATGGTGACCGGACTCAAACAGGGCCAGCCGTCAGATGGCATTCACCGCCTATGGTGGTCTGTCGCGCTGGCGATGGTGATCGCTGTGGGCTATTTTTGGTACCTGCAGTGGCGCCTTGCACCTTAGCTGCGGCTGAGCAGGTGCTTGATCGCAAAGTCGGCGTCCGCCGCCTGCTCGCTGAGCTCATGGCGCTTGACCATGGCATACAACTGCACAAAGCCCGCGCCCAGCACTTCGCCTGCCATCGGGCAAGCTTCCAGGGCGCTCATCGCCTGCTCCAGGTCGCGAGGCAGGGGCGGCGTGATAGCGCCTCCGCCAGAGACCCGCTCTGCGCTGGGCGAAAGTTGCTCCCGCATACCCAGCAGACCGGTGCCCAGCATCAGCGCCAGCGTCAAGTACGGGTTGGAGTCACCGCCGGGAAGACGGTGCTCTACGCGTCGGTTGGCCGCGTTTGAGGCGGGAATCCGAAACGCCACAGTACGGTCGTCATGGCCCCAGTCGGCATGGGCCGGAGACGCATCGGGCCGCGCGATGCGCAGGTAGGAATGCGCATACGGCGCCAGCACCGCCATGGCACCCTGCGCCGATGCCTGCCAGCCGCCAATAAAGTGCGCTAGCCGCGGGTGGGCATTGCCATCGGCATCGCTCAAGGCGTTGCGGCCCCCGGCGTCGCTCAGGCTCACATGCCAGTGCATGCCGGTACCGGGCTCCTGCAAATAGGGCTTGGCCATGAAGGTGGCCAAACAGCCATGGCGGCGTGCCATTTCGCGCACCAGGCGCTTTAAGCGAAACACCGCATCCGCCTGCGCCAGTGGCTCGCCAGGGTTGAAGTTCACCTCGTACTGGCCGATAGACGCCTCGTGGCCGTAACCGCTGATCGGTATGTTTTGCAGCTCACACGCCCCCCACAGTTCGTCAAAAAAGGGTGCGAAGGTCTGCGCTGTCTCCGCCGAAAACAAATCGTGTGAACTCTCAATGTGCGGCACCGGCGCCGACATGCCGTGTGCCACCTGCAAGCCACCTTGCGCATCCCGCTGTGGATGCACCAGAAAAAACTCCAACTCCGGGGCCACCAAGGCCTGGTAGCCCGCATCGTTCAGCCTGTCCAACGTGCGCTGGAGTATCTGGCGTGGCGACAGGTCTGCCACCTCGTAGGTGGCATGGCCATCGGCAGCGACAAAACGCGCCTCCACATTGCAAATCACGGTGGCCGTGGGCACGCGCGAGAGCGGACAGCGCACCAGCGTGCGCCAATCCGGCTGCAGCGCCATGTCCGGAAAGCTGGGCGGGAAGATGCGCTTGAACACATCGGGCGGCTCACCGCCGGTCACGGTCAGGCCCAACAGCAGCGTGGGTAGCTTGGCACCCAGCGCCTGGGTAAAACTGGCCACGTCCATGGTTTTGCCGCGCGCCACGCTGGTCAGGTCGGCAAACACCACCTCCACGCGGCGAATGCCCTGGGCATGCAGCCACGCAACGGCTTCTGCGGCGTTGCTCACACCCATGCTCAGTCCCACGCGTAATCAATGGTGATGGGCGCGTGGTCGGAGAACTTCACGTCCTTGTAAATCGCGTGCGTTTTGGCGCCTGCAGCCAAGGCCGGCGTTGCCAGGTGGTAGTCCAGGCGCCAGCCTACGTTTTTGGCGTAGGCCTGGCCGCGGTTGCTCCACCAGGTGTAGGCGGCGTCGGTGGCGGTGGGCTCCAGGTGGCGGTACACGTCCACCAAACCGGCTTCGGTGAGCAGCTGCGTCATCCAAGCGCGCTCTTCGGGCAAAAAGCCGGAGTTCTTTTTGTTGCCTTTGAAGTTCTTCAGGTCAATTTCCTGGTGCGCAATGTTGATGTCGCCGCACAGCACAAACTCCCGCTCGGCCTTCAATGCAGCCAGGTGCGGATAAAACTCGGCCAAAAAGCGGAACTTGGCCTGCTGGCGCTCTTCGCCGGACGAGCCACTGGGAAAGTAGGCGCTGATGATGGAGCGTTTGCGCTTGGGCGTGTCAAAGCGCAGCTCCACGTAGCGGCCCTCTAAGTCAAACTCGCCAGACCCGTAGCCCACCACCACGTCACGGGGTGTGTGGCGGGTGTAAACCGCCACGCCGGAGTAGCCTTGTTTCTCGGCGAAATGAAAGTAGCCCTTCAGGTCCGCCAGCGTTTCAAACTTGCCGGCCACGTCGTCGGCCTGGGCTTTGACTTCTTGCACGCAAATACAATCCGGCTGCAGTTGGGCCAGCCAGGGCTCCAGCCCTTTGCTGGTAGCCGAGCGGATGCCGTTGAGGTTCAGGCTGCTTAATTTGAACAAGGAAATTCCCCATGGTTGACGCCACCCCCTCCACCTCCCCTGCGTCCGGGTCTGTGCCCGGCGCAGACGCCGGTTTGGCGCAGGAATTTGTGGCGTTTGCGGTGGCGTGCGGTGTGTTGCGCTTTGGCGAATTCACCACCAAAGCCGGTCGACAAAGCCCGTATTTTTTCAACGCCGGCTTGTTTGACGACGGTGCCAACCTCGGGCGGCTGGCGCAATTTTATGCCCAGCGCCTGATGGCCAGCGGCATCGAATTCGACATGATTTTCGGCCCCGCCTACAAGGGTATTCCGCTGGGCGCCGCGGTGGCCATTGAGCTGGCGCGCCTGGGCAAAAACGTGCCTTTTGCCTACAACCGCAAAGAAGCCAAAGACCATGGCGAAGGTGGCAGCCTGGTGGGCGCACCGCTGCAAGGTCGCGTGCTGATCATTGACGATGTGATGAGCGCCGGCACCGCCGCGCGCGAATCGATTGCGCTCATCAAAGCCGCTGGCGCCACGCCGCATGCCGCGGCCATCGCCCTGGACCGCCAGGAAATGGCCACCGAAAAGCAGGCTGATGGCAGCACCAAAGACGTGGCCTACAGCGCGGTGCAGTACGTGCGCAGCCATGAAGGACTGCAGGTCTGCGCTATTGCCGAGCTCTCGGATTTGCTGGGTTATTTGGGCACCCAAACCGGCAACGCCATGGGCGAACACCTGGTGAGGGTGCAGGCCTACCGCGCGCGCTACGGCGTTTGAGTGTGCGGCGGGCTCAGACCCCGTAGTAACGGTCGGTGCGGTGGTTGACGCCGATCACCACATTCACTGCCACTGCCCCCAGGAGTGACAGCAGCGCTTTGTGCGGATCGGTGGTGGCAAAGGCGGCCAGCAAAATCAAAAAATCCACGGCCATTTGCACATTGCCCGCGCGCCAGCCGCGTGTTTTTTGCAGGTAAATCGCGCTGATGGTGACGCCGCCCAGGCTGGCGCCATGGCGGATCAAAATCAAAATGCCGGTGCCCGCCAACAGTCCGGCCATCACCGCAGCAAATACCGGGTCGAGGTGGCTAAAGCTGATCCAGCGCGGCAGCAGTTCCACGTAGACGCTGAGCAAGGCCACCGCCGCGAAGGTCTTGATGGTGAAGGTGCGCCCCAGCTTGCGCCAGCCGAACACATAAAACGGCAGGTTGATGACGAACAACACGCCGCCCAGCGAATAGTCCAACAGATAGTGCGCCAAAAACGCCACGCCCGTGGTGCCCCCGGTGAACAAGCCCGACTCGCGAAACAAA
>CAIWRE010000268.1 GCA_903914985.1 uncultured beta proteobacterium
CGCGTATTGAGTTGCTGGCCAACGAAGTGCAAGCGCGCCGACTGGCCCAAGACGTGGCCTTGGCCGTGCAGGCGGCTTTGTTGCAGCAAAGCGCGCCCGGTGCAGTATTTGGCGCGTTTTGCGATTCGCGACTGGGTGGCGACTGGGGTCATACCTTTGGCACCCTGGGCAGCGGCGTGGACTTTGACGCCATCATTCGCCGCGCCATGCCGCGCTAATTTTGTTCAATCCACCGTTTGGAGCCGCCCATGTCTGAGCTGATTCTTCACCACTACGCCAGTTCACCATTTTCGGAAAAAGTGCGCTTGGTGCTGGGCTACAAAGGCCTGGCCTGGAAGTCGGTGGTGGTACCACGCATCCTGCCCAAGCCCGACGTGCTGGCCCTCACCGGTGGTTATCGCAAAACGCCGTTTTTGCAAATCGGCGCTGATGTGTACTGCGACACCGCGCTCATGTGCGAGGTGCTGGACCAGTTGCAACCCGCGCCCACGCTGTACCCCGAAGCATCCAAAGGGGTGGCGCGTGTGCTGGCGCAGTGGGCGGACAGCACCTTGTTTTGGGCCGCCATGGCCTACAACCTCGGCCCCAAGGGGGCGGCACACTTGTTTGCCGATGCGCCGCCAGAGGCCGCCAAGGCATTCGCTGCCGACCGTGGCGCTATGTCGGCCGGCATGACGCGCAGCCGCCCGGCAGACGCCACGGCCAGCTACAAATCCTATTTGCGCCGCCTGGCGCATATGCTGGACCAGAACGACTTTTTGCTGGGCAGTGCGCCCTGCGTGGCCGACTTTGCCGCCTACCACCCGCTGTGGTTTACCCGCAAGGTGGTGCCGGTGATGGCGGATATCTTGCAAGCCACACCCGCGGTGCTGGCTTGGATGGACCGCATGGCGGCACTGGGCCACGGCAGCATGGAGAAGTTCAGCGCCGAGCAGGCCATTGCCCTGTGCGCCGCGAGCACGCCGCTTGCTATTGCGCCCGACGCTGCGTTCCAGGACGAGCATGGCATTCCCCTGGGCAGCCATGTCACCATTTCGGCCGAAACCTTTGGCCAGGAACCCACCGAGGGGTTGCTCATGGCCGCCACCCGCACCCGCTACACCTTGCGCCGTGAGGACCCGCGTGCAGGCGTGGTGCATGTGCATTTCCCGCGCATCGGCTATGTGCTGAAGGCTGCGCAGGTTTAAGCTTTTTTCGTTTTCTTTCCACTTTTTCAAAGAGACCTTTGCATGATTTCTGACTTCAACAAAAAAACCGCTGTGATTACCGGTGGCGGCTCGGGCTTTGGTCTGGAGTGCGCGCGCATTGGCGCCAAGCTGGGCATGAACCTGGTGCTGGCCGACGTGCAGCAAGACGCGCTGGACCGGGCCGTGGCCGAGTTGACTGCTGCAGGCGCTCAGGTGCTGGGCATGCGCGTGGACGTGTCCAAGGCCGACCAGGTGGAAGCATTGGGCGCCGCCACCCTGGCGCGATTTGGTGCGCCGCACTTTGTGTTCAACAACGCGGGTGTGGGCTCGGGCGGCTTGATTTGGGAAAACACCCTGCAAGACTGGGAATGGGTGGTGGGTGTGAACCTGATGGGCGTGGCGCACGGCATCCGTGTGTTCACCCCCATGATGCTGGCCGCTGCCGCCAAAGACCCGGCCTACCAAGGCCACATCGTCAACACCGCCAGCATGGCCGGCATGCTCAATGCGCCCAATATGGGCATTTACAACGCCACCAAGCACGCGGTGGTGAGCATGAGCGAAACCTTGTACCAGGATTTGGCCTTGGTGACCGAGCAAATCAGCGCCAGTGTGCTGTGCCCCTTCTTTGTGCCCACCGGCATCAGCCAAAGCCACCGCAACCGCCCCGACGAGCTCAAAGCCGTCGGTGTCAAACCCACCAAGAGCCAGCTCATTGGCCAGGCCATGAGCGACAAAGCCGTGGGCAGTGGCAAGGTAAGCGCAGCCGACGTGGCAAAAATGGTGTTTGACGCCATGGCGGCCAACCAGTTCTACATCTACAGCCACCCTAAATCGATTGCGTCGGTGCAAGTGCGCATGGAAGACATCCTGATGTCGCGCAACCCCACCGACCCGTTTGCCCACAAGCCCGAACTCGGCGTCGAGCTGAAAAAGGCCTTGCGCGCCTGAAACGACCAGAACCGCGGCGAAAAAGTGTTCAAATACGCGGTTTCACAATTACAC
>CAIWRE010000269.1 GCA_903914985.1 uncultured beta proteobacterium
CAAGCCCGGCACCGAAAAAGAGGTGATGGGCGACTACCTGCCCTATGTGCTCAACCTCAAAACCAAAGCCCGCTTTGAGGCCTTGGGCTGCCCGGTGGATACATCCAAACTCCGGGCGTTGCTGCCGAAGTAGGGTTCTAGGTCTTGGCGCCCGTCGCCGCCAGTCCCGCCACGTCCACTTCCAATGCGGCGTTCATAGCAGCAAGCGTGGCTTCGTTGACGCGGCGCTTGTTGGACGTAAAAGTGGCGGTGTCTAAGCTCGCCAGGTCGGCACTCCATCGGGCCACCGTCGCGGCCAGAGCATCGGCGACTACGACCTCTTCAAAGAAACCGGCCACCAGCGCGGACTCGGGTGTGAAGGGAATACCCAGGGTGGTGGCCGCCTGAAAGTGGGCGGGTGCCAGCTTACGGCGCATTGCCTCCAGGGACGAAAGCGGCAGCGTCATGCCGATGCGCACTTCGTTGACCTGGATGCGGGCGGTGCCCAGGGTGCCGATGCGCGCATCGCAGCAATTGAGCAATATCGCGCCCAGCGCCAGCGCATGTCCGGTGCAGACCGCAATCACGGGCAGCGGATAGCCCACCAGGCGCGCGCACAGCCGCAAGCCCGCGTCCAGCATGGTGGCCACTTCAGGGCCGCCCCGCGCAAACACCTTGAGGTCAAAGCCCGCAGAAAAAACGCCATCGCGACCGTGCAACACCACGACTTTGGCTTCTTTTTCGGCGCGGTCCAGCGCCGCATTGATGGCGGCCAGCATGTCGATGCCCATGGCGTTCGCCTTGCCATCGTCCAAGTGCAGTGTGGCAACGCCGTCGGCCAGTGTGTATGTCAACCGGGTATTCATAGGATTTCCTTTTGTTAATGTGCGGTTCGGCACGTTGAGGGGATCCTACTGTGTGCCCGAATCCATAGACAATCACTCAGATGACTCCACCCCGCCATGTCCTAGAGGCCAACCGCCTGAAGTCGCTTCCCAAAGCGGAAGTCCATCTGCATCTGGAAGGCTGTTTTGACGCAGCCACCCTTGCGCGTTGGGCCCAAGCAGAGGGCATCGCACTGCCCCGACCGCAGGAAGACTTGTTCAAGTTTTCAGGGCTGGCCGACTTTCTAGAGTTTCTCGATCTGGCGTGCAGCCTTGCCGGCACCGCTGAGCGTCTGGCGCAGCTCAGCTACGACCTGGCGCAGCGCCTGGCCGATAACGGCACAGGCTATGCCGATGTGATCTTCAACCCGACCCACTGGCACGCCTGGCACGGGCGGCTGGGTGCCATGTTGGACGCCATCGACGCCGGCTTCAAGGCGGCCGAGCAAGACGGCTTGCCCAGCGTAGGCTTGTGTGTCAGCCTGCTGCGCACCCAGTCCGCCGACGAGGCCATCGAGCTGGTAGAGCGCTTGTACACTCTGCGACACCCCAGGGTGGTGGCACTGTCGGTGGACGGCAACGAAGCTACAGCCGGGCGCACCGGATCTCGGTTTGCAGAGGCGTTTCGTCGGGCGGGGCAACACGGTCTGCGCAAAACCGTTCACGCCGGTGAGTCCAGCGGCCCTGAGGGTGTTTGGGACGCAGTGAACCTGCTGGGGGCCGACCGCATCGACCATGGTGTGCGCGCCATTGAAGACCCTGCCCTGGTCAACCTGCTGGCCGAGCGGCGCATTCCGCTAGGCATCTGTCCCACATCCAACGTGGTCTTGGGCGTCTACCCCTCGATAGAGCAGCACCCCATCGAACAATTGCGCTTGGCCGGCGTGCAGGTGAGCGTCAACACCGACGACCCTGCCCTGCTGGGTGCGAGCTTGGTCGGCGAATATGCTCTGTGCCGCCAAGCGTTTAGCTGGACCGATGAAGTGACGCGGTCTGTCGCACGAACCTCAATCGAGGCCAGTTTCGCGGGCGCTGAAGTCAAAGCCAGGCTACTGACAAACTTAGATCATTGGTAGGCGCGTGGGAAGGGCGCTCACGTAATGCCAGTCTCTGGCGAGGGGGCTACGGTAACCTTGCAGTCTGACGTATCCCTACTGTTCAACGGTTGACTTCATCGTGGTCGGCTACCTATGTTTCGGCTGGTACTTCAACTACCGCAGACGACGGGCGGCTTGTGCCGCACGGAATTTTCCGTGCGGCACAAGTTTGCAGAGCTGAGGTTCAGCGCATGAATTTGCCGCTGGCATTGACCATGGACAAATCGCTGAATTCCAGGCCGGTGTGGTTTTGCTTGCTGTAGCTGATGGTCAAACCGCCAAGGTCGAAGTTTTGCAAACCTTCGAGTGTGGTTTGAATTTTGGCTCTGGACGGCTTAGGCCCCGCGCGGAGCAAGGCTTCAACCAGCACCTTGGCAGCTGCAAAGCCCTCCAGGGTGGCCGGGCTGATGTCACCTGGACCTTTGGCGCTGGACAGCTGTTGGGCCTGTGAAACAAGTGGATACGAAAAGGCGCGCTCGGAAGGAAAAACCTGGGTCACGATGAGGCCGTAGGCGTTGCTTCCCATGAGTTTGATAAAGCCATTGGACGCATTGTTCGACAGGGTTGCAAACTGGGCTTCGATACCCGCCGCCTTGAATGCGGCAACGCCATCCACCACCGCCTGGCCTGAGCCAATGATGAAAATGGTCTGAGGCTTGGCCGCTGTTGCTTTGGCCACCATGACGCCGAAGTCGGGCTTGCTGCGGTCAAATTTCTCTTGGAAAACGGGCGTTATCTTTGCGGCAGCAAAGCCCTTCAGCGCTCCCGCCACGCCGTCCGCACCGAACCCATCGTCCACCGACACCAAGCCAATGCGCGAGAGCCCCATGCTCAGCAGTTGCTTGATGCCTTTTTCTGCTTCGCGCTGGTAGGGTGTGCGCACATTGAACACATGCTTTTGCACTGGATCGTGCAGCACCATGGCGCCTGTCGATGGAGCCACCAGGGGCACGCCGTGCTGCTCCAATAGCGGCAGCAAGGCCACGGTATGCGGTGTGCCACGGGTCAAAAACATGGCCAGCACCTTGTGCTCTTCGATCAGTTTTCGGCCGTTTTCCGCGGCAAGCTTGGGATCAAACTGGTCATCCAAAGAAATCAAGTCAATGCGCTGCCCATGGACGCCGCCCTTGGCATTGATGTCGTCGATGTACAGCATCGCCCCGGCTGTGGTTTCTTTGGTGGTAGCCCCCGCCGGGCCTGTGAAACCTGCGGTTTGACCAATGCGGATTTGCGCCATGCTGACCGAAACGGCACTTGCAATGGACGCCAATAGAAACACTTTGAAGAACTTTTTCACCGCCAATCTCCTCGTTGATTTTGTAAAAGCTCCCTCGTTTCATCTTAACGATATATTGATTAAATTGGCAATCGATTGAATCCCTAGGAGGGCATGGCGACCTGAGCAAATTGCACCACTGAACAACCGCCTCCGCTGTGATTCACGCTGTGGGCTTGACGCACCAAGGGGTGGTGCTCCAACGTGGGGGGCTGGCGTACATGCCGGCTAACCAGGACATTCGCCAAACGCGGATGAAAAAAAAGCACCTAGCGTCGCCGCTAAGTGCTTGATTTATAACCAATAAATGGTGGGCAGTACAAGTTTCGAACTTGTGACCCCTGCAGTGTGAATGCAG
>CAIWRE010000270.1 GCA_903914985.1 uncultured beta proteobacterium
ACATCTCCATCTTCATGGCTTCCACACAGAGCAGCTGCTGACCGGGCACCACGGCGTCGCCAGCCGCGACCAGTACACGGCTGACTTTGCCCGCCACCGGCGCGCGCGCCTTGCCGGGGTCCTGGGCGGCTTGCGAATTTGGGAACGCCGAAATTTCTTCCACGACCCAGCTGTCGCCATCCAGCGCCAAGTGCACGGCCTGGCCCTGTACCAGCGCCACAGCACTTTGCTCCACGCCATTTAGCGCAAAGCGAAGCTGCCCGGCGTCAAACCGCACCACACTGGCTTGAACCTGCAGTGCCCCTGAAAGATCGTGATCGCCGTCTGCCAGCAAGGTAATGGCCACGCCGCCCTGGCGGTCCGGGTGCAGGCGCAACTGGCGCGCTTGATCGCCACACTGCAAGCCCATGTCAAAGGCAGCCACGCTGTCGCTGCGCCAGCTCGCGCCGTGCTGAGCGACCAGCGCCAGCGCGGCCACCAGCCAGGCTTTGTCAGCCGGACGTGGTGCCTGAAGAATCGCTGCACCCTGCTCTGCCCATTCGTCGATGCGGGTGGTCGTCATGTGCGCGTTGGCAAAGTCGGGGTGCGCCAGCAGCTCATTCAAAAAACGGGCGTTGTGGCGCAATCCCAGCAAGGGCGTGTTGTGAAGTGCGGCGCGCAAGCGGCGAACGGCATCACCCCGGTCGCGGCCATGGGCAATGACTTTGCCCACCATGGGGTCATAGTAGGGTGACACCGTGTCGCCCTCTTGCAGCCCATGGTCAATGCGTATGCCCGCATGCAGCGCGGACTCCGGTTTCCACCACAGTACCCGGCCCGTCTGCGGGGCGAAGCCCGCGTAAGGGTCTTCGACATAGAGACGGGCCTCGATGGCGTGTCCACAAAACTCAATCTCTGCCTGGGTTTTGGGCAAGGGTTCACCGGCGGCAACCCGCAACTGCCACTCCACCAGGTCCAGGCCCGTGACCACTTCGGTGACCGGGTGCTCCACCTGCAGTCGGGTGTTCATCTCCAGAAAATAGTGCTTGCCCTGCGCGTCCACCATGAACTCCACCGTGCCCGCACCCTGGTAGCCCGCAGCCAGCGCAGCGGCAACGGCATCAGCGCCCATGGACTCGCGCATGGCGGGGCTGACGATGGGCGATGGCGCTTCTTCCAACACCTTTTGGCGACGGCGCTGGGCCGTGCAGTCACGTTCACCCAGATGGACCGCGTTGCCGTGCTGGTCGGCAAACACCTGGATCTCAATATGGCGGCCGTGATCAATCAGCCGCTCCAGCATCAAGCTGCCGTTGCCAAAAGCGCTCAGTGCCTCGCGCCGCGCGCCTTCGATGGCAGCAGGAAGCGCGTCGGCCGAGTCCGCGCGGCGCATGCCGCGCCCGCCGCCCCCTGCGGTTGCTTTGACAAGCAGCGGGAAACCCAGCGCCACACCCTGGTTCAACAGCTGGGCATCGCTGTCGTCCGGCGCGCCCAAATAGCCCGGCGCACAGGGCACACCCGCGTCTTGCATGCGGCGCTTGGCCAAGGCCTTGTCGCCCATCGCACGCATGGCTTGGGGCGGCGGGCCAATAAACACCAGCCCGGCATCCAAACACGCTTGGGCAAAGTCGGGGTTTTCGCTCAAAAACCCGTAACCAGGATGCACTGCGTCGGCGCCGCTGCGCCGCGCGGCATCCAATAGGGCTTCGCTGCGCAAATAGGAATCTGCGGCGGCCGAGCCGCCAATATGCACGGCGCTGTCGGCCTGACGCACATGCAGCGCGTTGCGGTCGGCGTCGCTGTACACGGCCACTGTGGCATAGCCCAGATTGCGCGCAGTGCGGATCACGCGGCAGGCGATTTCGCCCCGGTTGGCAATCAGAATTTTGGTGAATGTCATGGTGTCTGCTGTTCCGGGGCCTACATGCGCGCCACACCAAATGTGTTGGGTCGCAGGGTACGTTGCTCAGCCTCCAGCGCCATGGCCAAACACAGGCCGAGCACGCGGCGGGTGTCACGCGGGTCGATGATGCCGTCGTCCCACAAGCGGGCGGTGCCAAACAGCGCGGTGGACTCTTTGTCGAGGCGTTGGCGCAAGCTGTCGGACATGGCTTGCAGCGCCTCTTCGTTGGGCGTCTCGCCACTGCGCTCCAGCTTGCTGCGGTTGACGATGTCCATCACCTTGGCCGCTTGTGCGCCACCCATCACCGCGGTGCGCGCCGTGGGCCAAGCAAAGATAAAGCGGGGATCGAACCCCCGCCCGCACATGCCGTAATTTCCCGCACCAAATGAGCCCCCCAGCACAAAAGTGAACTTGGCCACCCGCGCATTGGCCACCGCCTGGATCATTTTGGAGCCGTGCTTGATGGCCCCCGCGCGCTCGGCCACCGATCCCACCATGTAGCCCGTGGTGTTTTGCAAAAAGACCAAGGGCGTGCCGCTTTGGTCGCAGAGCTGGATGAATTGCGCCGCTTTGGTCGAACCGGCGGGCTGGATGGGGCCGTTGTTACCCAGGATGCCGACCAACTGGCCATGCACCCGGGCGTGGCCACACATCATCTCGGGGGCGTAGCTGGCCTTGAACTCCAGGAAATCCGATGCATCCACCAAACGGGCAATCACCTCGCGCACATCGTAGGGTTCGCGCTCATCCGCAGGCACGATGCCCATGAGCTCTTGCTCGTCATACAGCGGCTCTTGCCAGTCAGCAGGCGTGGCCACGGTGTCCCATCGCAGTTTGTCCATTACTTCGCGCGCCATGGCAATAGCGTGGGCATCGTCTTCACAGAGGTACTCCCCCAGGCCAGTGACCTGCGCATGGGTTTCTGCACCGCCCAGTTCGTCCTCCGTACAGTCCTCGCCGACAGCGGCCTTGACCAGTGGCGGGCCTGCCAAAAAGATGTTGGAGCGTCCTCGCACCAATATCACGTAGTCCGAAAGGCCTGGCAAATAGGCGCCGCCGGCAGTGGACGATCCATGCACTACCGAAATTTGCGGCAAGCCCGCAGCCGACATGCGCGCCTGGTTGGCGAAGCTACGACCACCGTCCACAAATATTTCTGCCTGGTACAGCAAATTGGCACCGCCACTCTCCACCAGGTTGACCATGGGAAGTTTGTTCTCCTGGGCAATTTGTTGCGCCCGCAGGGCCTTGCGCAGGCCCATGGGCGCCACCGTTCCGCCTTTGACTGCACTGTCGTTCACCGACACCAGACAGCGCTTGCCTGCCACCACGCCGATGCCCACGATCGAGCCGCCACCGAGCACCGACTTTTTGCCGTCGTCGTCGTGCATTTTCAGACCCGCCAGGCGGCTGAGTTCCAAAAACGGCGTGCCCCTGTCCAAGAGCCGCGCCAGGCGTTCGCGCGGCAGCAACTGCTTGCGCTGGGCGAATTTGGCGCGCTTGGACTCGGATTCGGCAATCACCTGGGCTTGCAGGCGGTTGACCTCGTCCAACAGCGCCGTCATGCGCTCGGTGTTGGCGGAAAAGGCGGGCGAGCGGGGGTTGAGCTGGGAGCGCAGGGTGGTGGGTCGGGACACTGGGGGCATGAACACAAATCCTTGCGGCACGCGGGGGTTTTGCCGTGCGGTGGGTAGAGGGTACGGTGGTGCGCTTGACAGGCATTCTGGGCGCACGCTGCTGACGAGAACGACACCAAGGAGACAGCTCTGTATGGCGAAACCGAGGTCCTCATTACAATGATTCTGCCAATACCGGTCAACCCAAGGAAACCCCTATGAGCCTCGAATCCATCACCCAATCCATCCGCGCCAAAATGGGCGACGACAGCGGTCTGGGCGCCACCTTGAAATTCGATTGCGGCAGCGACGGCGTGATCGTGCTCGACGGTGCTTCCACCCCCAACAGCGTGTCCAACACCGACGTGGAAACCGATTGCACCGTCACCATCAGCCTGGAAAACCTGCAAGCCATGATGAACGGCGAACTCAACGCCGTGAGCGGCTTCATGAGTGGCAAGCTGAAAGTCGCAGGCGACATGAGCGTGGCCATGAAACTGCAAAGCGTGGTTTAAGCCGCCGGTCGCCCTGCGCGCAAGGCCAGCAAACCTGCCACCACGATCACCACCGCGCCGGCCACGGTGGTGGCACGTGGCACCTCGCTAAAAAACAAGAACCCCCAAAGCGGCGCCCACAGCATGCCGGTGTATTCAAAGGGCGTGACCGTGGCGGCGCGTGCCACCCGGTAGGCATTGGTCAGCAGTACCGTACCCACCGCAGACACCACGCCGCAGACCGCCATCAAGCCCGCGTCCGACGGCACCAGCGCCACCCAGGGACGAACCAAAAAAACCACGCTGGGATGGGTGGCGTTGTCCCAATGCAAGACCTGAAACAGCAACGCCGCGGCAGCGGAGCCGAGCCAAAACACTCCGTTTTGAAAAAACGCCATCACCGGCGCAGACACACCTTCGCCCCACTTGCGCGCCATCAGCATCGCTGAACCATAAAGCGCCGCAGACAACAGCGACAACAGCGCAGCAGGCTCAAACAAGCCACTGCCGGGCTGCAGCATCACCATCACCCCGGCAAAGCCGAGCAGCACAGCGGCCCACACCCGCCAACCCGAGCGCTCACCCAGGAACGGGCCGGCCAAGGCGGTCACAACGAGCGGCACCGTGAAATACAGTGCCACCGCGTCGGCCAGCGGCAGCGCGGGGAAAGCCATGTAGTAAGCCGTATACGCACCAAGCATGATCAGCGCGCGCACCGCCAAAGGCGCG
>CAIWRE010000271.1 GCA_903914985.1 uncultured beta proteobacterium
CCCAGCGCCAGCACCGAGGCGCGCATGGTCTTCACCAGCTCGTAGGGCGCTTCGGGCAGGTTCAAGCTGCCTGCGTTCGCGCTGACGCTGCCGTCGCCATGCTGCTCAATCTGAACGCCCATGTGGCGGATAAGCTTGAGCATGGTCGAGACGTCTTGCAGGCGCGGCACGTTGCGCAGCGTGACCGGCTCGGCGGTCAGCAAGGTAGCGCAAAGTTCAGGCAGCGCCGCGTTCTTGGCGCCTGAAATGGGCACCGTGCCCTGCAGGCTGCGCCCGCCGCGAATGAGAAGTGTGTCCATTATGTAGTAAATCGGCTTACACCGATTTTTGGGCCCATTCAGTCGGCGTGAAAGTTTTCATCGACAAGGCATGCACCTCGTCGGTTTGCATGCGTGTGCCCAGCGTGGCGTACACCTGTTGGTGGCGCGCAATCAGGCGCTTGCCTTCAAAGGCGGACGACACAATGGTGGCGTACCAATGGCGGCCATCGCCTTCGAGCGCGCAGTGGTCACAGGGCAGGCCTGCGGTGATCAGGGCTTGGAGTTGTTCGGCGGTCATGGGTGAGTCAGAAAATTTAACTGCGAATTTTGTATCCACTGCGCAGCAACTGCAGCGCAATACCGCTGACCAGCAGCAGCGCCACGCCGACCACGCCCAGACTCAACCAGGGTGAGACGTCGCTAACACCAAAAAAACCGTAGCGAAAGCCGTCGATCATGTAGAAAAACGGGTTGAAGTGGCTCACACCCTGCCAAAACGCGGGCAAGGAATGAATGGAATAAAACACGCCGCTCAAAAACGTCATCGGCATGACGACGAAGTTTTGAAACGCCGCAAGCTGGTCAAATTTCTCAGCCCACAAACCCGCGATCAGGCCCAGCGTGCCCATGAGCGCTGCACCCATCACAGCGAAGGCCAAGATAAACCAAGGCTGGGCAAAACCAATGGGGGTGAACAGCGCCGAAATCACAAACACCCCGGCACCCACCACCAATCCGCGCACCACCGCAGCACCCACATAGGCGACAAACCAGTGCCAGTAGGACAGCGGCGTGAGCAGCAGAAAAACCAAATTGCCCATGACCTTGCTCATGATGAGCGAGGAGGAACTGTTGGCAAACGCGTTTTGCAACAAGCTCATCATGGCCAGGCCGGGCACCAGAAACGCGGTGTAGCTGACCTGGTCGTAGACCTTGACATGGTCTTCCAGAGCGTGGCCAAAAATAAGCAGGTACAGCATGGCCGTGAGCACCGGCCCGGCGATAGTTTGAAACGCGACCTTCCAGAAGCGCAGAATTTCTTTGTAGAGCAGGGTCTGCCAGCCGTTCATGCTGCCACCTCCGCCACTGCCGCCTGGCCCGAGTGCTTTTGCATCACATCCAAAAACACATCTTCCAGGTCTGCCTTGCGAATTTCCACGTCCTGCGCTACCAAGCCGGACTCCCGCACGGCCGCCAGAAACCGTTCGATTTCCAAGGCATCGTGCGCCGGAAATTGCACGATGCGGCCGGTCACCCGCGCCTGCGCCGCCAATGCCGGGGGCAAAGCGCCGTCCACCTTGAAACGGAGCACATTGCTGGACGCCGCCTTGAGCAGCGTACTGGTGTGGTCCAGCGCTACTATCCGGCCGGATTTGAGCATGGCGATGCGACCACACAAGGCTTCGGCCTCTTCCAGGTAGTGCGTGGTCAGCAGCACGGTGTGGCCTTCTTTGTTGAGCTTGGCAATGAACTGCCA
>CAIWRE010000272.1 GCA_903914985.1 uncultured beta proteobacterium
GCGTCCGACAACAACCAGTCCAAGGCCGCCAAATGGCTGGGCTTGAACCGCAACACCCTTCGCAAAAAACTATTGGAACACCAGCTTTTAGGAATGCACTGCTCTCCGTCTCGGACAAAACCGGAATTGTCGAATTGGCCCGGGCGCTGCATGGTTTGGGCATAGCGCTGCTGTCCACCGGTGGCACCGCCAAACTGCTCGCAGATAACGGCCTGCCGGTCACCGAAGTGGCGGACATGACGGGGTTCCCTGAAATGCTGGACGGCCGCGTCAAAACCTTGCATCCGCGCGTGCACGGCGGCTTGCTGGCCCGACGTGATGTGCCTGCCCACATGGCTGCTTTGGCGGAGCATGGCATTGACACCATTGACCTGCTGGTTGTTAATTTGTATCCCTTTGAGGCCACAGTGGCCAGGCCGGGCTGTACGCTGGAAGACGCGATAGAGAACATCGACATCGGTGGCCCAGCCATGGTGCGCAGTGCTGCAAAAAACTGGAAGGACGTGGCCGTGCTCACTGACGCATCGCAGTACGCCACCGTGGTGGCGGAATTGCAAAGCAGCGGCGCAGTGAGCGAGAAAACCAAGTTTGCTCTGTCGGTAGCCGCGTTTAACCGCATCAGCCAGTACGACGGCGCGATCAGCGATTACTTGTCCTGCATTCAGCCCGATGGAAGCCTGTCTGCATTCCCGGCACAGTCCAACAGCCGTTTCATTAAATTGCAAGACCTGCGCTATGGCGAAAACCCGCACCAGCAAGCCGCTTTTTACCGCGACCTGTACCCCGCGCCTGGCTCACTCGTCACTGCGCAGCAGTTGCAGGGCAAAGAGCTGAGCTTTAACACTATTGCCGACGCCGACGCTGCATGGGAATGCGTCAAAAGTTTTGACACCCCGGCCTGCGTCATCGTCAAACACGCCAACCCCTGTGGCGTGGCGATCGCAGCCGACGCTTTGTCGGCCTACGGCAAAGCCTTCGCAACGGACCCCACCTCGGCATTCGGCGGCATCATTGCCTTCAATTGCACGGTGGATGAGGCGGCGGCTGCACAGATTTCCAAGCAGTTTGTTGAAGTGCTGATGGCACCGGCCTTCACGCCGCAAGCGCTGGCGATTTTCCAGGCCAAGGCCAATGTGCGTGTTTTACAAATTGCCTTGCCCCATCCTTTGGGCCGGCCCGCCGGCGCGACAGCCTGGGAGCGCGGTCGCAATGCGGTGGACGCCAAGCGCATCGGATCCGGTCTGTTGTTGCAAACGGCGGACAACCACACACTCACGCTGGCCGACCTGCGGGTGGTGACCAAGGCACAACCCACGGCAGCTCAGCTGCAAGACATGCTGTTTGCCTGGACGGTGGCACAGTATGTGAAATCCAACGCCATTGTGTTTTGCCTGGACGGGCAAACGCGGGGCGTAGGCGCAGGTCAAATGAGCCGTTTGGACTCGGCCCGCATCGCCAGTATCAAGGCCGAGCACGCAGGGCTGACATTGTCAGGCACGGTTGTGGCCAGTGACGCCTTCTTTCCGTTCCGTGACGGCTTGGACGTGGTGGTGGACGCGGGCGCAACCTGCATCATCCAGCCCGGCGGCAGCATGCGCGACGATGA
>CAIWRE010000273.1 GCA_903914985.1 uncultured beta proteobacterium
GCGGCCGATCAGCGTGCCGTCGACGGGCGCTCGGATGACCGCGTACCGGGCTCTCGAACGTGCGCCATCGGCAGCGGCACGGGCCTGCTTCAAAGCGCTTTCGGCCATGGCGTAATCACTGCCCGTCGGACGGGTGCTCTCTATCTGCTTTTGCGCGGCGTTAACTTGGGAGTCCGCAAGGTCCACCGCCTTACGCGAATCGTCGAGGGCCGCTTCGCCGATGAAGCCCTGCTGGTACAGACTCTGATTGCGCGACAGTGTGGCTTGGGCGCTGCGAAGACTGGTTTTCGCTTGGCGCACAGCCTGCTCGGCCACCGGGGCTTGCAACTCCACCACTTGCCGCAATTTGGCCCCGGCCTGAATGACTGCATCGTTGGCCTGTCGTTCTGCCGCTTGCAACTCCGTGGAGGCCAGCTCTATGAGCGCGTCCTGCGCTTGGACGGCGTCGCCCTCACCCACCGGAATTCCGGTGACCGTGGATGTGATTTGTGACCCAAGATCAATGCGGTGCGGGCTTTCCACATGGCCGCTGGCAACAACGGTCTGCACAAAATCACGCCGAAGTACCGCCTCTACCGACACCATGGGGCCCCGCCACCATTGCATACCGGCGTAAACGCCTGCAGAGATTGCAATTCCAATTGCCGCATAAGCCCATCGAGACATGGGCGATTGAAAAAGTGTGTTCACAGCATCCCGCAATGATCGGCAGGCCTTCGTAATCCAAAGCACGCCCGAAAGATATGGGTGCCATGGTAATGATGCGAGGTGCCGATCGCCTTGACGTGCGACAAGGTAGGGAGACTCCGCTCCGCGGGCAGATGCCATTCATGAGATGGACCGCCGTGGGGCCATCTGAGACGGTTTGACATGAAAAAGTGGTGCGGCTGGCGGGGATCGAACCCACGACCCTTGGCTTCGGAGGCCAATACTCTATCCACTGAGCTACAGCCGCACAGCAAGCCCTCGATTGTAGGGCGTTTCGCCTGTATGCCCCCGTTATAATCGTGGGCTGATTTACCAGCCCCGACCATCCCGAGGACACCATGAGCGACCACAGTCACACTGAAGCACACGAAGAGGAACATACCGGCCCGATCAAAACGCCCGGCCAACTTCTGCAGGCGGTTTTTTTCTCGTTTGTGATCCCGATTTTCATGATCATTGGCTTGGTGCATTACGTGAATTCGGACGGCAAACCGGCTGCCGGTGCAGTCAACATGGAAAAGTCAGTCGCTGAGCGGATCCAAAAAGTGGGCTCGGTGGAAATTCGCGATGCCAACCGCGAAATGAAAACGGGTGAAGAAGTGTTCAAGGCCCAGTGCTCAACCTGCCACGCGAATGGTGCTGCGGGCGCCCCAAAATTTGGCGATAAGGCGGTTTGGGGACCTCGCATTAAGACCGGTTTTGACGCCCTGTGGAACTCGGCCCTGAAGGGGAAAAATGCCATGGGCGCGCAGGGTGGCGGTGACTTTACCGACTACGAAGTGGCCCGCGCGGTGGTCTACATGGCCAATGCAGGCGGCGCCAAATTCGCTGAGCCACCCAAACCGGCGCCTGAAGCAGCCAAATAAGCTTGCTTCTCTCACCATGAAAAGCCGACGCACGCGTCGGCTTTTTTGTTATTCAGTGGTGCTTTTGATGTGTTGCGCCTGGGGGCTAAGGCAGTAGCCAAATCGCGTTGGCAATTCAGCTCGAACTACGTTTTCAACAGTCCATGCATTTGTCTCAATAGCGACGGACAGCGCCGCAACGTCTTGGGTATGGACCAGCCCAAATCCCGTTGACGTTTGCAGATAGGGCCAGCCGTGTTCATCCATCATGCATTGCTGAAAATTTGCCTGCATACCTGCGTTGGTGGTGATGGCACCTTGCCCGTCAATGCGCCAGACGCGGGGTGTGGCCTCGAGTTCTACGAAAACCCGCTGCGGCCCGTTCTGAAAAAACCACCGCCCCGTCGAGTCACTGCCGTAATTGCGCTCAATGAAGTCGATCAGCTTGACGTGCTGCAGCATCGAGCCCTTGGCGCCCGGCTGACCACTGGCAAAGGTGCCACAGTACTGGGCGCGGTCGTCACGCATGTACCAGTTTCCACGCGCATCGAGGCCCAGCCAACCGAAGCAATCGGGCACATTGGGCCACTTGGCCATGGCTTGTTTAACGATGTCATCCATTTCGCGGCTCCTAGGCAGTGGCGGACAGGGTGCAATGTTGCCGCAACCAGCCACCTACCGCTTGCGGCAGTGCGTACACCGCTGCGGGCGGCGCACCGGTAGGGAACCCGACATGGCCGCCGCCCTTCGGTTGCCACAGCGTGACCCAGTCGCCTGCGGCTTTGCTGGAAGGCAGCGAGTCAGCAGGCACAAAGGGGTCGTTGAGGGCATTGAGTACCAGCGCTGGAACACGAATGCGGTGGAGGTGGGGTTTGGCCGAGGCGTCCCGCCAGTAGCGTTGCGTGTTACCAAATCCGTGCAAGGGTGCGGTAAAGATGTTGTCGAACTCGTACAGGTCACGTGCGGCCCGCAAAGCGTCACCATCAAACAGGCCTGGAAACTGCGCCAATTTGCGAAGCGCCTTGGGCTTCATGGTTTGCAAGAACATACGCGTGTAGACCTGGCGGTTAAAGCCCTTGCCAATGGCCTCGCCACTGGCAGCAAGGTCAATGGGGGAGCAAACCGACGCGACAGCGCTGACGGTTTGGCTGGCCTGGGTGCCTGCCTCTTGCGCCCATCGCAGCAAGGCGTTACCGCCCAGGGAAATACCTACGGCCACCATGGAACCGGTGTGGCCTGCGCGCAGACGCTGCAGCACCCAAGCGATCTCTTCAAAATCACCGGAGTGGTAGGCACGCGGCGCCAGATTGAGCTCGCCGCTGCAACCGCGAAAGTGCACGAAAACGTAGTCCATGTCTTGTGTTTTGGCGAAATGGGCAAATGACTCTGCGTAGTGGCTGCGCGAGGTTCCCTCCAGTCCATGAAAGAGTACCAACAGCGGTTTGCGGCCCGAAGAATCCGCCCGCTGCCAATCAAGATCAATGAAATCTTGATCCGGCGTGCTCCATCTCTCACGCTCGTAGGCGGGCGCATGGTCGGGGTACCGCCTGCTGAGTTTGGCGGCGACAATGGTTTGCAGGTTACCGCCGGGCAACCACCAAGGTGCGGTGTAATTCATGAATTGTGTGTGGCCCTCGCGAGGTACTTTGCCCGTCTCCAAACAAAAAACCGCCCGAAGGCGGTTTTGCGCGATGCCGAGGAAGCTCAGTGCCGCTGCTGAAACTTGCGCAGAGCGGACAATTGTGCCACCAGCACGGTCAGCTCAGATTGAGCAACCGCAAGGTCGATGTCACTCTTGGCATTTTTCAAAGCTTCCTGGGCCAAGGCCTTGGCCGCATTGGCTTTCTCCTCGTCCAGATCCTTGCCACGAATCGCGGTATCCGACAGCACCGTGACCGTGTTGGGTTGCACTTCGATGATGCCGCCCGCCACGAACACAAACTCTTCGCTGCCGTCGGCCATTTCAATGCGCACCGAGCCGGGCTTGATGCGTGTGATCAACGGGGTATGACGGGGATAGATCCCGAGTTCGCCTGCCTCGCCAGGCAAAGCCACAAAGCGTGCCTCACCAGAGAAGATCGACTCCTCAGCGCTGACCACATCGACGTGGATGGTGTTCATAAGTATCCTAATCAGTGAGGGACTGACCCCGCCGTCGGGCTAGAGTCTTTCCCTAAAGCATTTAGACTTTTTTGGCTTTTTCGAAGGCTTCGTCAATCGTGCCGACCATGTAGAACGCTTGCTCTGGCAAGTGATCGCACTCGCCGGCCACAATCATTTTGAAGCCGCGAATCGTCTCAGCCAAGGTCACGTACTTACCAGGCGAGCCGGTGAACACTTCAGCAACGTGGAAAGGCTGCGACAAGAAGCGCTGGATTTTGCGGGCTCGAGCCACGGCCAGTTTGTCTTCAGGTGCCAGTTCGTCCATGCCCAGAATCGCGATGCTGTCGCGCAGTTCCTTGTAGCGCTGCAACGTGCCCTGCACGGCGCGTGCCGTGTTGTAGTGGTCTTCGCCAACGA
>CAIWRE010000274.1 GCA_903914985.1 uncultured beta proteobacterium
CAAGCCCGCAAAGCCTGAGCACCACCAATTACGCACAAACCATGGCCCATCCCCGATCGGTTCAGGATTGGCTGTCCATGAACTTGTCGTCCGACGAATTCTTTTCGCTTGGCACCATGGCGGTCGATGGGCTCGTTCAAACCCAGGGCGCCACCAGCACCACCTCACCAGCATCCAATCTGCACAGTGCGTTTTTCAAGCCGCTGGGCACCAGTGAACTGCCCGCACAGGGGACGTTCACCTTCAGCCCCATCCTGAGCACCAACCCGACCGACACCGTGGGCAACGTGGGCATCTACACCAACGCCAATTTTTCTGTGAGCACCAGCACCGCGCCCGGCAACTATGGCGCTCTGCTGGCATCGTCCAACGTCAGCGTCTTTTTCCCCGGAACGGTTTCCACGCAGGAAGCGACCTGGAACGCTTCCTACTCCAACGTCGCGATTCAAAACGGGCAGTTCCGCGCAGACAATTGCACGCAAAACTGCGCCGGCAGCCCGAGCAATCCGGGTACGCCCACACTGGCTTTGAGCTACAACAACACGCCGGTACGTAATAACAACGGCTCGCTGATTGCCGGCAATTTTCTGGCGGGAGGTAACCGGGTGCTGACGGGCTTTGTGTTTAACAACACGCCCGCTGCACTGCCAGTGTCGGCTAGCAATCCATTGAGCGCATCTGCCAGCGGAATCATCGGGTTCGCCAAGTGAATCGATTGCCCATGACCGCCCTTCGGTGGATCAGCGCTTGCGCCATCGGTGTGGCGCTTGTGCTGCAGGCCTGCGGTGCCTGGAACCTCCCCTGGGTCCAACAACTGGAGTCCACGCTGTATGACCTGAGGGTGCGCACCACCCTGAAGACCGGGGTGGACCCCCGCATCGTGATTTTGGACATCGATGAAAAAAGCCTGGCCCATCCCCGACTTGGCCGTTGGCCCTGGGGCCGCGACCAGCTTGCCGCGTTGATGGACATCGTGTTCACCGACTACCACATGGCGGCTGTTGGCTTTGATGTGGTGCACGCTGAAGCGGACCGCTCCGACGGACTGCAGGCTTTGAAAGCATTTGCCAAGGAGTCACCGCAACACCAAACGGCCATCGAACAGGCCTTGGCGCAGTACCGGCCCACGGGCTCCAACGATGCGCAGTTTCAGGCGGCGCTTCACAAGTACCCCATCGTGCTGGGCTACTACTTCACACAGCGCACCACCACGCCTCCCTCCGGCACCCTGCCCACAGCGCTGATGACCGCCCGTGGTGATTTGGACTTAGGCCCCAGGTGGGCGTCGTATGGCGCCAATTTGCCGCAATTTCAGGATGACAAACAAGCGGCAGGTCACTTTCAAGGGCTGCTGGACCCCGATGGCGTGGTGCGCCGTGCCTGGGTGCTGTCCAACTACCAAGAGCATTATTTTGAGTCGCTGTCATTGGCTATGGTGCGCTTGTTAACCGGGTCGGCGCCGGTTGATTTGCAAGTGGGCAAACGCCTCTTGCACAAAGAGCCTGTATTGGAGTCCCTCCAACTGGCAGGCATGAAGGTGCCGCTCATGCCCGATGGTTCCGCCTGGATTCCCTACCGCGGAGTGGCAGGAAGCTACCGCTATATCTCGCTGGCGGATGTGTTGGACAAGAAGGTCGAGCCCAAGGCTTTAGAAGGCCTGATCGGCATCGTCGGCTCGTCCACTTCGGGCCTGCTGGATTTGCGCAGCACGCCGGTGGGTGAGGTGTATCCGGGCGTCGAAATCCACGCCAACATGATCAGCGGCATCATGGACGGCACCATCCCTCAGCTGTTACCGCAAGCCGCGTGGATTGAAGTCCTCCTGGTCGTAGGCCTGCTGTTGCTGGGCAACCTCATCCTTCCCCGCCTGGGGCCGCTGCCATCGGTCACGCTGCTGGTACTTGGCTTGTCCACACTTTTTGGCGCTGCCTGGTGGGCGTGGACGCATGGCCGCTGGATCGTTCCTATGGCAAGCACCAGTCTGGCCCTGGCGCTGCCGGCATTGACGCACCTGTGGTTCAACTATGTGTCGGCCGCGCGGACTCAGCTTCAGATGCAAGACCTGTTCGGGCAGTACGTGCCGCCCGAGCTGGTCCAGAAAATGGCCCAAAACCCGAGCCACTATTCGATGGAAGGCCGGGCTGCGGAGTTGACCGTTCTGTTCTCCGACATCCGGGGCTTCACCAGTATTTCTGAAAAACTGCCGGCCAAGGAGCTCGCGCTGCTGATCAATGAATACCTCACCGAGATGAGCATGGTGATCCGCGCCAACGGCGGCACGCTGGACAAATATATCGGAGACGCCATCATGACCTTTTGGGGCGCCCCGGTGGCGGATGCCCGCCATGCACAGCACGCGCTGGACAGCGCGCGGGCGATGATCCGGGCGCTGCCTGCATTGAACCAGCGCCTAGAGGCCAAAGGATGGCCGCAACTGCAGTTTGGCGTGGGAATCAACACCGGGCCGATGACGGTAGGCGACATGGGGTCCAAAGTGCGGCGCTCCTACACCGTGATGGGCGACTCCGTGAACCTGGCCTCACGCCTCGAATCGCTCACCAAGCACTACGGCGTGGCGGTGCTTATCGGCGAAGCAACTCAGCGCGCGCTGCCCGACACACCTCTGCTGGAGGTGGACCGGGTCAAAGTCAAAGGCAAAGACCAGGCGGTCACTATTTACACCGACTTTGTGGCGCCCATCGTGTTCGGCCCCGACAGCGCAGACCACCAACGCTGGAACCAGGCTTTGCACGAATTCCGCGCGCAGCAGTGGGACGCGGCTGCTGAGAGTTTTCGGTACTTTGTGCGTGCGTATGCGGACTTCACCCTTGCGCAGCTGTACCTGGATCGCATTGCGCAATGCCGCACGATCACACTACAAGCCGATTGGGACGGAGTCTCCACCTTCGAGCATTAGGTCGGCC
>CAIWRE010000275.1 GCA_903914985.1 uncultured beta proteobacterium
GACGGTCTGCCCAACCTGAGTGTGAAGATCGTCTAAGCGGTCCGGTCGAACAGGCGGCCGGTCAGTCCACCAATAAAACCTTTGTGTTCGGGGGCGGGGGCTGCCGCATCGCTCACCCGTATGGGAAGTGTCGAGTGATGGAACAGTGGCGTGCGTCCGAGCTGCATTTCCTGGGCAATGCGCAAGGCCGCTACCAAGTTGCTGCTCTGCAAAGCGCTGCCAATGCGGGTCAAGCCGGGTTGGTGGGCAAGCTCCAGGTCGTGGGACACCAGCGCCGTGAATGCCAAGCGGGCGGCATCGATCGGCCCCGTCTTGAGGGCACTGAGCAACGCCCGCAGGCGCTGATCACGGCGACTTTGGCGCTCGTCGGCATTGTGGTGGTGGCTGCTGCCACCGTCCCGGTCTAGGGCCCTGATTTCGAAGTCATTTGCCATGGGGGCTGCTCCTCATGTCGAAACGCCGACATTGCGCCCCCACCATTCACGAATCGTGCCAACCCCTCGGCGACCCGGCGCGCCGGGCTTTAGTGCGCCCCGTAGCCCATGGTTTGCGGCAGCCACAGCACGATCTGCGGGAAAAACGTCATGGCCAGCAGCAAGCCCAAGAGCATGAGCAAAAAGGGCCAGCCCTCGCGCATCATTTCGCCGATGGGGATGCCGGTCAGCGCCTTGGTCACAAACAGCAGCATGCCAAAGGGCGGGTGAATCAGTCCGATCATCATGTTGAGCACCACCAGCACGCCAAAGTGCACCAGGTCCACGCCCAGCAGCTGGGCCGCTGGCAGCAGCATGGGGACAAACACCAGAAGCAGCACCGACACGTCCAAAAAGCAGCCCAGCGCTAAGAACAGCAGATTCACCAGCAGCAAAAACTCGGTTTGCGAGAGACGCATACCCGACACCCACAGCGCCACGGCCTGGGGCACACCCTCGGCCGTCAGAGCGTAATTGAGCATGAAGGAGCCCGCCAGGATCAAGGTGACGACCGCGCTGCCCCGGGCTGACTCCAGCACCACCGTCCAAAAGCCGCGCCAGTCCAGCGCCCGAAACACCACGGTAGACAAGACCAGCGCATGCAGCGCCGCCACGGCTGCTGCCTCGGTGGGCGTAAAGGCCCCGGAGTAAATACCGCCCAGCAGCACGATGGGCATGGACAGGGGCAGGGCGCCGCGAAACGCCAAAGCCGCCCACTCGGAGCGCGGTATCGGCGCCTCGCGCGGCATGTTGCGCCGGGTGGCGATCACATGCACCACCAGCATCATGAGGCTTGCCATCAAGATGCCGGGCACCACGCCGCCCAGGAACAATGCGCCCACCGACGTACCCGACACCAGGGCATAAATCACCATCGGTATGGATGGCGGAATGATGGGGCCCAGGGTGGCGCTGGCCACCACCACGGCACCGGCAAAGCCGCGCGGGTACTCCGGGTGTTTGAGCATTTGCCGGATCGTCACCAGGCCCGGGCCCGCCGCGTCTGCGATTGCGCTACCGCTCATGCCCGAAAAAATCACACTGACCAAGATATCGACCTGCGCCAGACCGCCGCGCATGGGGCC
>CAIWRE010000276.1 GCA_903914985.1 uncultured beta proteobacterium
CGCCGACCTGGGTTCTGCCGCGTGTTATTCGCTGCTGGGGCACCACGGCTTTTATGCAGAAGACGGCAAACAGGACTTCTTGGCGGATCTGCGCAGGGCATCGATGCTGGGCGACCACTGGTCGCAGAGTCTGCTGGGGTGGCACGGCGTGTGGCGCGGGCAAACCGTGCAGGCGCAAGAAGAGGGCGTGTTCTGGCTGCGCACAGCCGCGCGCTCGGGCTACAAACCGGCGATGTTTCGCTTGTCCGAGGCGCTCAGGGTGGGGCGCGGCACCGAGTTGGATAACGCGCAGGCGATTGCATGGCTGGAGCAGGGCGCGGAACTCGGGCACAGCGAATGCCAAAGTGCGTTGGGCCTGGCCTTGCTCAAGGGCGAGATTACCGAGCACAACCCTGCGCGAGCGCACGACCTGTTTCAAATTGCCAGCCTGCAAGGCAATGCCTGGGCAACCTACTTGCTTGGTGCGACCTATGAACACGGTGACGGTGTAGCGCGTGACCTCAAGATGGCTTTGAAATACTTCAAGGAGGCGTCTGAGTTGGGCGATACCTGGGCGACCTACAAGGTCGGCGCGGCTTACTACTATGGCTTGGGTGTGGAAGAAAGCAACCCGTCTGCAGTGACCTGGTTCCGCCGTGCGTCAGCCATGGGCAGCAGCGAGGCCAAGGCGCAGCTGGGCATCATGCTGGTGTACGGGTACGGTGTGGAACGCAACATTGAGCACGCACTCAAGTGGCTGAATGACGCAGCGGAAAAAGACAACGCCACAGCCTTGCGCGAGTTGGCCCTGCTGCATGAGTCCGGCACAGGAATGAACCAGGATTTAGAGGAGTGCACCCGGTTGATGGCAAAAGCCGCAGCACTCGGTGACAGCATGGCCCACGACTGGATGGCCAAGAACTGCCCGGAGAAGCCAGCCTGGCTGCAAGAACTGATGGCGGGTGAGGTGCAAGGGGACGACCAGATTGAAGGCACCCCTACAGACTTCTCTAAGGACCGTGGGCCGGAGCAGCCGTAGATATTGAACCGACTTGCGTCAGTTAGCGGGTTTCTCTAAGACCACGCGCGCTTCAAGCTCCACGCATACGCCGCCTCAATATGCGTTGCGCCGTGCCTGGAAAGGTATTTGGCGGCGGGCTTGATACCCACGCGGCCGAGGTCTAAGCGGTCTGCGTCCCAGCAGGTTTGAATCGTGGGGTGCGGATCAATGTGGCCGTTGCTGTGCCCGCGCATGGCGGTGCATAAAAGGTCTAATTGCCCGCCATCCAGATCGAAATAGGTTTTGTTCAGCGACGCCGCATAGTCGGCGGCCCGGTTGCCATGGTCCGGGTCCACCCACTCGTTGTGCCTTTGGCTGTCGTGCAAAAAGGCAAATAGCTCTACCACCAGCAAATCAGCGCTGACCGCCCCGCCAATCGTCAGCGCATGTTTGCGCACCCGCGCCCAATGGTTGGTGCCGTGCGCACCGTCTGGATTGATTTTGAGCTGAGCCAATACGTCCTTGAGCAGCCCGCTGCGATCAAAGGTGGGCAAGTTTTCGTGGGCCACTGCGGCGATGATGTTCGAGACTTGTTTCATACGAGATCGCGTTACCCGCCCAACAAACTTGCCAGCGCTGTGCGAACTGCAGCTACATCGCTGTGCGCAAGTTTGCCGAGTTCGCCGCGCACGAGCCTGTGGTCCAGTGTGAAAAGCTTAAAGCGCACTTTGGACGCTGCGGGAAGTCCAGCCGCGGTCAGGTCCGTGATTGAGTAGTCCAGCGGCCAAGGTGCATTTGCTTCCGACGTGATCATCGCCATCACCGAATGTCCGGCAGGCGTGTTGAATGCATCGGCGTCCGATAGAACGACCGCCGGACGATTCTTGCTGGTATCGCGGTCGGTGAAAGGGAAGGGAACGCGCACGACGGAGTAGCGCTCAAAGGCCACGGTAAGCCTCCTCATCAGCCGCGCTGTTCCATTCACTCAGTGTGCCTTCGACCGCGCGGAGGTATTCCAGGTCCATGGTCTGAACACGGCGCACGGTCGCTGTGCCGTCAGCGGCCACATCCCACGCGATCAGATCACCGGGCGCGACCTTGAGTGCGGCACGAACGCCCTGCGGAATCGTGGTTTGGCCCTTGGCTGTGATTTTTGCAACTGCGAGCATAGGTCTTCCTTTGTAATGAACCCCTTACTTCCTTACTTTACTTCAAAATTGGATTTAAAGTACTGTGGGAAATGCTGTGCTACCGATTCAGCTTAGTCAAATCGGTGCTCATACTGGCCTCGCTCCAGAAAATCCCGCCAGGCCTGAACAATCATGACCATGGCCAAAGTGTCGAGCTCACAGTAGCGCAGCAGCGCCTCGTTGATCTTGGTACGGGTAGCGGGGTTCAGCGTCTCAAACTGCAGGCGCGCATAAGCTGTGGTCGCCGCTCCGCCTTCGGCTACTACCAAGTCGTCCGGGTCTTCTGAGGGCAGAACAGATTCACCCAACAGATCTTCTGCGTAGCGCTTCAAGAGCGAATAGGGATCTTTAGGATTTCCGTTTTCATCCGCCTGCCACCACGCGAAGCCTGCATAGTTTTTGCTGGGGATGCCACCGGCCGAGCCATAGTTCGCCTGCTCATATTCCTTGCGCAGCCAGGGGGAAGTGGCCATCACGGCGGGCAGCACTTTCTTGATGGAGCTCGAACCCTTGGTCGACACATGGAAGTAGGCTTCTTTGCTCAAGCGGCACAGGTCGTACATTGCACGATTTCCACCCTTGACCAGAGACTTTATGAATCCGCGCAAGTCGTCTCCGTCCGGTGGCGGGTTGGTCGTTCCC